>JAGLDC010000016.1 GCA_023145965.1 bacterium
ACGCGGAGCGCGACTCGCTCCGTGGCCGGAACATTTCCGCATTGACAAAAAACGGGCGAGGAGACCTCGCCCCTACGGATTGACAATGCGAAATCGCGCGAAAGCAGGAGCACACACAGGTGCTCCCCTACGGGATGGGAGGAGAATTTTGGAATCCCTTAGGCCGGCAATGCCGACGGATGTTTGTGTTCAACGTGCTTCGCACGATTCGCTTCGGGTAATTTAAATTTTGCAATGAAAAAGGCGAGCCAATAGGCTCGCCTTCAATGATAAATATGTAGATGGTTTAGGTGCCCATCTGCCAGCTGGCGAGGTATTCGACCTGCTCTGGCGTTAGTGTATCGATCTCTATTCCCATGGTTTTGAGCTTTAAGCTACTGACCCAATCGTCGATTTCATCAGGAACCTCGTGGACTTTAACCTCGAGTCCAGGATGCTTAACAACCCATTCACTGGTTAGGGCCTGCACAGCAAAGGACATGTCCATCACGTCTGCTGGATGTCCCTCTGCAGCCGCGAGATTGACAAGTCTGCCGTTAGCGAGAATAAAAATCCGCTTTCCGGATGGCAAGATAAATTCGTCGGTAACAACGCGGACGTCGCGGTTGATTTCCTTGGATATTTTTTCGAGGCCGGGGATGTCGAGTTCCACGTCGAAATGGCCGCTGTTGCAAACGATAGCGCGGTCTTTCATGACCTCGAAATGCTCCGGCCGTATAACATGGATGTCGCCGGTGAGCGTGCAGAAGATGTCGCCGATCGGGGCGGCCTTCGCCATCGGCATAACCTCGAATCCGTCCATCGCGGCCTCGATGGCCTTTATTGGATCGACCTCGGTGACGATAACATGTGCGCCGTGGCCCTTTGCGCGCATCGAAAACCCTTTAGCACACCATCCATAACCAGCGACGACGACTTTTTTGCCCGCGATAAGTGAATCCGTCGCGCGGATAATGCCGTCGAGGGTGGATTGGCCGGTGCCGTAGCGGTTATCAAAGAAATGCTTCGTCTTGGCATCGTTGACCGCGATGACCGGGAATTTAAGTGCGCCGTCTTTGGCCATCGCCCGAAGCCGGATAACGCCTGTGGTTGTTTCTTCCATGCTTCCCATAATATTGGCGCCGATTTCGGGGAATTCCTTGTGGATTGTCGAAACAAGGTCGGCACCATCATCCATCGTGATAACAGGACCGCGCGCGGAAGCAGCGCGAACATGCTTGTAATATGTGTCGTGGTCCTCGCCGTGGATCGCCTGAGTGGCGATGCCGAAATCCTCAACAAGTGAGGCCGCAACATCATCCTGTGTGGATAGGGGATTCGAGGCGATGAGCATGAGATCCGCTCCGCCGGCAACAAGTGTGCGCGCAAGGTTCGCGGTCTCAGCAGTTACATGCAAACACGCCGACATAACCCGACCTTCAAACGGTTTCTCCTTTTCGAATCTAGCCCGGATTTCCCGAAGGACTGGCATGTTGTTGTCCGCCCAAATTATTCGCTTTTTGCCTTGTGAGGCTAAAGATCTATCTGCAATATCGTAATTCATTGTTTACTCCTAAATGTTTTGAAGAACCATATACCGGTTCTAAGGCAATTCTAGATTGTCTTAAAAAACGAGGTTTGTTACCCCGGAAAAATGATATGTGGACTTGCTCTCGAACCCATCTAAATCGCTCCAATATAAAAATATGCTTAAGAAGGTCAAGCAGTTTTAAACAGATGATATTCAACGAAAATAAAAAAAACGCTGGCGCGAGTGGGGGCGATGCAGTTGAAGTTAAGGTTTTTCTGTAAATTTCATAACAGAGGATGGAGGAGCAAAGGGATTTTTGTTCAAGAAAATGAAGCTATTTGCACATGACTATGGGAATAGCAAAAATCGTGATAGCGACGCAAATATGGCCGTTGGACGCATCTTATTCATATAACATTCAAAATAAAGACATTCCCAGCGATTTTTAGTAAGCTGGAAATATCTTTATCATAAGAAATGTAATAATCAGCTGAATTATATGTGTTTTATTTCGAGACTTTTTGCACGAGTTCGTCTGCGAGATCTGTCATCTCCCACTTGAACTCAGGAAGTTCTCTCCCAAAATGACCGTATGCCGCCGTTTTAAAGTATATTGGCCTTAGAAGATCAAGGTGTTCTATCATGCCCTTCGGAGTCAGTGGAAAAGTATTTCTAATTAGTTTAACTAGTTCGAATTCGGAAACCCTACCTGTTCCATATGTATTAACCATTATGCTTACAGGATTTGCAACTCCAATAGCATAGGCAAGTTGAAGCTCACATTTTTCAGCCAAATCAGCTGCAACAATATTCTTGGCAATGTAGCGCGCCATGTAGCTTGCCGACCGATCAACTTTGGAGGGGTCTTTACCGGAGAAGCAACCGCCGCCATGGCTTCCGACTCCACCATAGGTATCGACGATGATTTTCCTTCCGGTAAGGCCGGTATCTGCAACAGGCCCGCCGAGGACGAATCTGCCGGTGGGATTAATGTGATATTTAGTATCGCTATCCAGCATATTTTCAGGAATTATTGGTTGAATAATATGCTTATATACCGCCGGGCGCAGTTCTTCCATATCTATATCCGGTGTGTGTTGTGTGCTTATAACAACGGCTTCGATCCGCTTAGGTTTGCCGTTTTCATACTCAACAGTTACCTGAGATTTGCCATCTGGACGAAGCCAGTCAAGTTTTCCACTTTTACGCATTTCAGAAAGGCGAAAAGTTAATTTATGAGCCAAGTTTATTGGAAGTGGCATAAAAACTTCTGTCTCGTTAGAGGCGTATCCGAACATTATTCCCTGATCTCCAGCTCCATTACGATCCACTCCCATTGCGATATCAGGTGATTGCCTGTCGATAGCTGTAATTACTGCGGTATTTTCCCACTGAAATCCTGCGCGTGGGTCATTATACCCGATTTTATGGATGGTGTCTCGCACAATATGTGGTATATCGACATAGGATTCTGTCGTGATCTCGCCACCAACGAGAACCAAGCCTGTAGTAGTGAAGGTCTCACAGGCCACTCGCCCTTTAATATCCTTGGTCAAAACTGCATCGAGTACGGCATCGGAAATCTGATCACAGACTTTATCTGGATGTCCCTCGGTCACGCTTTCTGACGTGAAGAAATGGCTTTGTTTCATTTCATTCCTTCCTTTATTTTTTTTAAAACTCATTATAATAGCCGCCTTCGGAATGATCACCAAGGATCATCTTGGCCCATCGTCCGGTATAAGCAGATTCGTTGCCTAAAATGCTATTTCTAAGGTGAGCATTTTCCACCGAGGTTTTATCTCCTAGAATGGTGTTAGTAATAATCGAATCTTCGATAGTCGTGCCATCACCAACAGACACGTTTGGCCCGATAATACTTCTCTTAATTTGTGCCCCTTTGCCAAGATAAACGGGGGGAATAAAAACAACGGATTCCTCCGCCTGAGGAATTTTTACCTTTTTCAATAGATGCTTATTCGTAGCTATCAACGTGGAGACTGTTCCACAGTCGTGCCATCCTTGAATCTCCTTGGCGTAAAAAATCTGGCCTTCTTCTAGCATCAATCTCATCGCATCGGTAAGTTGATATTCTCCTCGGGTTTTAATGCCCCGTTCTACAAGTCTGCCAAGGGTTTCAGATATAACGTCTGAATTCTGAAATAGATAGAATCCAGCGATAGCCATATTACTTTTGGGTTGGGAAGGTTTTTCCTCCATACTGATAATCTTATTATCCGATAACTCGACAATGCCGAAACGCTGAGGGTTTGTCACACGATGGACTCCAATAATGTTGCCCGAATTCGTGCTCATTTCTGTCATGTCTGTCTCAATTATCGTGTCGCCGAGGGCGACGATAACCGGTTCGTTATTACACTGCTGGAGCCCCAATTTCACTGCGTATCCCAATCCTAGAAGCTTCTCCTGCTCGACAAAAATGGCCTTCCCCGGATATTTCCTTTCGACGAATTCCTTAATCTTATCACCTAGATAGCCTATGATGAGAATAAACTGCTCGATACCAAAATCATCAAGGTTGTCCATAAGATGAGCTAGTATTGGCTTGCCCGCAACTGGAAGAAGTGGTTTCGGCACAGTCGCAGTGAAGGGTTTTAATCTTGTTCCGGCGCCCGCTACTGGTATTATAGCTTTCATAAGATATTTTCACTAATCCTTAAAATTTACAAGCGCCTCTTTTAATTTATCGATGACTTCGACCGGTTTAGGATCGACCTCGTTCAATATTGCCATGTAATAACTAATCCAGTCGCCGAGTTGAATCAGGCTGAACATCCTCGATAAAAGCGATTCGCCTTTCGAATGGAGTGTAATCGATTGGATTCCTAATTCTTCAATGGTTCCATGAAGGAATTCCATGCGGAATTTAACTCGTGGATAAATATCAATGTCCTCTAAAAAAACCCCAACTACAACGCTAGGCAGCGAACCGAGTATCTTCCAACCTACAAGTTCATTGTGATTATTTTCCGGTAAAACTGCACTATATGCCAACTGCTTAGCATTCTCGTTAATTTGCCCACGAAAGCGAACTCCAACCGCATTGAAATGCCAGTCATCGGTGTATATTAGTGGTAGGCTTCCATGGAGGATGGTAGCAGCGTTTTTTGCTGAATTGTTTTTCCAGTTGTTTTCCGGAGCGAATTCGATAACTCCGGTCTCAAGGTTTATACATGTTTCGTTGAAAGCAGTGGTTTGATCACCGATCAGGTTCAGACGCTCTAAAAGTGTCAATAGTGGCGAAAAGCTATATCCCAAAGCCGCTCTCGGAGGTAGTCCGGGGGGGAGGATTGTATGAGTAATGCCTTTGCTTTTCGCAATGTCGATTATCTTGCCACCCGTCGAGATTACAGCGAGTTTCGCGTTTCTATTCAAAGCTTCATCGAAAGCCGCAAGTGTCTCCTCTGTGTTACCAGAATAACTGGAACCTATCACGAGTGAATTCTCATCTACAAAAGCTGGAAGCCTGTAATCTCTGTTCACAATAAGTGGAATTTTTAACTCGTCGATAGCATAGGCTTTAACAAGATCGCCGCCAATGGCGCTTCCGCCCATACCGCAAACCACAATATTATCGAAGCTTTTTCCTGATAAGAGTGAGATGTCGGTTTCCAAAGCTAGTTGTCTTCCCTCGGGGAGTTGTTGAGGGAAGGATTCCAGTAGATTGAGTATTCCACCCGGGTCTATTTCTTTCATCTTCTTTAAATCGTCTAACACTATACCTCCATTTTATTAAAAATGGATTATAATGGACAAAAGCGTTCAAGTCAAATCTTAATTGGGCATAATTCAATGTGTAAATGCCTATGAAAAATTATTTCGTCAAGAAAACAAATGCTCCTTCACCTTAAATTAAAAATTATACATTCAATTATGATGGGTAATATAACCGTTATAATGGGTTTATAAACCCATTATGCATATTAAAAGGATATATATATGTTTTTGAATATAAGATAACGTTTTGTATAACAATAAAGTATGAATACTATTTATTATGGCACGGTATTAGCTCTATAATATTGTGAAGTTATTCTAAAAGGAGGTTACTATGCCAAGGAAGAAATTGCCGAGGGCTTTAAAAAAGTGTGAACGAGAAGGGTGTGAAAATACTTTTATTATCAAAGTTGGTGCGAAATATATTCCTAAATATTGTTCAAGTCGATGTGCCGCTTTGGATACAAGAGATGCTCGAAGAAGACGAGTTCGTCGGCATAAAAGCGATTATAACGCCCCGAACCCAAAGGAAACGCGAGCAGTCAGCCTTACTCAGATCCAAAACTATCCTGTCAATTTCTCAGATGATGGCGGGAAATTTGCAAAGATGCTAAATAGGATATTAGCAGGTGAAGTGTCCTATTTAGGCGTCGATTAAACCCATTCATTTACATCCTTATAGCTCAGTTATCTGTGAGATAACTGAGCTTTTTTAATAATGAATAATCATATTAATTCCCCAGAAAATAATTCACCAAATATCAAAATAAAATAAGATCGAGTTAAAATATCACAATTAAAAAATATATATCAGAAAAGCTATTTTTTTAGACGGACGTCGGATTTTTTCGTCGGGAGGAAAATTTGCTTTACGACGACGAAAAAAAACGTCGGGAGACCGGAGTTAAATCGCGGATGCTAACTCGATGTTTGGCCTGCCTCACGCGGACCTTGAGAACGAAGATCGAGAAGGGCGACGCCCACCGAGGAGAGAGGTATGAGAATTATACTATTTGTTTAGAATAAAGCTATTTTTGAGGGCTAGGTTCGCCGGGACAATGGAAATCAGCAATATATTCGGTCATTTCTTCAGCATCGTGTATATCGTGAAGTTTGAGTGCGGTTTGACGAACATAACTGTCCGTAGCTTGAACGGCTGCAAGAATAATTGAATCCGAAATGAATAATAAATTGCGTGGTATCCTTATTTTACCAGTGTCGTGGATTAATCGAGTTGTTTCTTCGAGGGGTTTTAATAAATCTGTAAAATGTATGGCATCTAGTTCTGGAAGGTTTCGTACGACATCCTCTATTGAGAAACCATCGATAAGCCTCAGTCTCAGCATGAGGAATTCAGCCACTCGCTTTGGAAGATCGAGTATCTCAACAAAATCCCATAATTGCTGGGCGGAATTTATTTTCTGTATAAATGTTCGAACGTTTTTTAAGACGGACATACGAAGCCAACGAGGAGGTCCTGGAATATATGTGTGAGCGCCCGGTCCCAAACCTATATATCCTTCTCCAGTCCAATACTTGAGATTATGCTTACTCTTAAAACCAGCTTTCGCAAAATTCGATAACTCGTAATGCTCATAGCCAGCTTCAGTGAGTTTTTTCAGAGCTGAATAATACATTTTGCTTTCAGATTCGGGTCTAACCGACGATATAAGCCCTTTCCTTAGGGCATATGCAAAAGGAGTGCCCTCTTCGTATGATAAACAGTAAATCGAAACATGATCGGGTTCAAGCTCTATAGCCCTATTAATAGTGGTTTCCCATTCTTCAAGCTCTTGACCCGGAACACCAAAAATCAAATCCAGCGATGTAGTGAAGGCACTACGCTTGAGTATATTAAAAGCGGTAACAGTCCTTTCGGCTGTGTGTTTACGCCCTAGAACCATAAGTTGGCGTTGAACGAGCGATTGAGCCCCCAATGATACACGCGTAATTCCGTTATCATTGAGGAGAGAGGCTAATTCTTCGGTAACATTTTCGGGGTTAACCTCTATGGTTATCTCCGTTCCCTCAGATAGAGGCAATATTTTCTTTAAGCCTTTTATCAAGTTTGTTAATTGAGTAAAAGTAAGGCTGGTTGGTGTTCCTCCACCTATATAAAGTGTATCTGCTTGAGGAAAATTAGACCTTCTAGCATGTTCGAGCAAAGCGGGTATGTAATCATCGGCGAGATAAGCAGCATAAAGTGTGGAATAGAAACCACAATAAGGACATTTTTCACCGGAACAAAATGGAATATGGACATAGCAACCGTAACTCATATAATCTTCTTACCTATTCGATTAAATCCTATCCTTCCGAGGCCATGGAAAAGATTGTAAAAAAAAGATTTAACATAATCGGGTGGTGAATTAAGAGAGGGTGTGTTGGGATCTGGTTTCCAAGAAAAATAGATATATTTGGGTTTCCCAATTATGTTATCTTTCGGCAATTCGGCCCAATTCCTTGAATCTATGCTATTATCCCGGTTATCTCCAAGAATAAAATAAGTGCCGGCTGGCACTTGAAAGGGACCGAAATAGTCTCTCTGTGAAAGAAGCGATTTATCGACGTGGCGGTCCTCGAAGAATACCGAGGATGATTCAAAATACTGAAGATTATCAACATAAACTGTTTTTTTGTAGATCTGCACTGTCTGACCTTCAGAGGCAATTATTCTTCCGAATCTATATTGAGAGCGTTCAGGGGGATACTGGAATACAATAACATCCCCAATAGAATAATCATCTCCTTCATCGGCGAAATTAACCATGATAAAATCGCCTTGCTTAACGGCTCTTTCCATATAATCCGATGAGACTACAAATCCCCTAATATTGCCTAGAATTGGATACGCGATTATAACGCCTATAACTATTGAGATAGCAACCCAGGCAAAATAGTTAGTTTTCTTTTTCCGATCTTTTTTTCTCGAAATTCTATTGGGATGATCCATTGTATTTCCTCAAAACTAAACTTCTATAAAAAAACTGCGATGTCTAATTCTAAATTAAAGGAATAAATACCCCTTTGGTCAACATAAAACTTCATGTTGCCATTAAATATCGAAGAAAAAAAATAGGCGTAGAAAAACTCCATGCCTATAAATCCAATTATGACAATTAGGTTATTCTAATTGCGAAGTGCAATTTGGACATCGCTTTGCCGGAATTGGTATAGCTGTGAAGCAATACGGACAATCCTTGGTTGTCGGTTCGGCCGGAGCTTCTTCTTCTTTGCGTTTCATCGAGTTTAACCCTTTGATTACCATAAAGATAGCAAAGGCGACGATGATAAAACTCACTATGGACATAATGAAAACGCCATAGTTCATAGTTAATTGTTACTGCTCCGACTGCCCGAGCATCTGCGAGTGTGCCGTAAGGCCCCGGTTCGCTTCCAACCTTTATCACTGAAAAAAGGTTAGCGAAATCAACATTGCCAAGAAGAAGGCCTATGGGTGGCATAATTACATCGGCTACCAATGATTTTATAATCACTCCGAATGCTCTGCCGATTACAACCGCGACCGCCAGATCGACAACATTACCGCGCATAACGAAAGTTTTAAATTCTTTAAGCTAATATCCGCCTTTTCCTACATGAACTTATATGTAAGGCCTAGTGAAAGAGTTTCTTTATGACGGCCTTTAAGATCGATTTCCTTGTCATAAAGCAGCTGAAAGTATAAATTTACCATCAGATATTCTGTGATATTTGCTGTAAATGCGTGTTCCCAGTTAATATCGGGCGCTTTCCAATAATCTCCATTTGGAAGACCCTCGAGGTCCTCGGATTCAGAATTGAAAAGAGCTGTGAATATCAAGAATCGAGTATTGTATGCGATCCTCTCCTGCGCTAATGGCGTTCGAAGCTCGGTGACGAACTCGACACCACCGTCGTTTGTGGTCTGCGTTTCATTATGAAAAGGGTCAACAACCGTAATCAAAACGTCGCGGTCGATGCTTTGGCGAATACCCATACCGAGACGCGCCGTCCATTCGCGCTTTTCAGCCTTCATCAGAAGGCGCGCGATACCCGCGCTTTCTGAAAGTCTCATCGGATTGAAATAACGCTTATTAGTCACAACCCTCGAATCGTAAAACTGACTTTCGAGGCGACCGGAAGCATAAGGATCGACAAGAGTGCCCAACGTGAAGCGGAACACGGTTTCGAAATCGATAAGGTCGGTGGCTTTAGTTGGCGCCTGCCATTCGCCCGTCGTTGCGGACTGGACATGCGTCTGGCCAAAGGAAAGTTTAAGTGTGTTCTTAGTGTTTACCAATTGTGTAAGCTGTTTTTCAGCGAGGCCGTTTATATTCGCCGTCCAGTTGATCCCGCCGACATCGCCGCCCGCCCAGTTTTCGCTGTAGTTATTAAGCGCGAACATGGCATTAGCATCGAGAGCCAACTCCCATTCACTTGCAAATGAGGCACAGCAAGCAAATAAAAGAATTAAAAAAAACCTGTTTTTCATATTTCTCCTTTTATATTTGGTCCCTTACTATTTTATTACACAATAATAAAAAAAGTTATTAAACAAAATGTTATTATAATTAAATTATGGGACATAGGTTCCTCACTTAATAGAAGGATGTCCCTTCAGGTTGGGTTTTATAGCTTGTATTGAAAACCTAAACCAACCGGCACCGAACCTTTCGGTAAACCAAAGGGGGCAACCAATGTAGGGTATATTGGAATAGAAATTTATCGTAAGTTTACTGAAGCAATATTTGGGGTGAATAGGTAAAAGAAATAGAACATAAATGTCTCGAACACAATACCCCAATTGGAATTAGAGAGTTCTTCGCAAATTTTCGAGCGCATTGGGTTGGCACTGCTTACCTTCGGGGACAAACTTATAATTTGATGTCGTCTGAAGACGGATATATGCTACGCTTCAAGCGCAAAAACAGGACGAAAATTCACCTCACGCTTGATTCCCAATTGGGTTAGGAATGACACGGGTGCGCCACCGTCGCGCCCCTTGTATCTATATGATTTATTTTACTGAAAAACTTATTTTCATCCATATATTGGGCAGCATGGATGCTAAGAAGAAAATAGCGATTGCACTGATGTCCGGTGGCCTCGACAGCATACTCGCGGCCAAGATAATCGCAGACCTCGGTAGATTTCTTGTCGTGGGCTACCATTTCCATCACCCATTTTTACAAAAGGCTTCGCAGGTGGGTATCACGGCGGTCGAGAGTCAAGCCCGAAGCATAGGTATCCCGCTTATAATCGACTCAGACTACACCGGATTTATCGAGATGACTAAAAATCCTATTTATGGTCGCGGTAAGGGCGCGAATCCTTGCAGGGATTGCCGTATATTTATTTTAAAAAGAGCGAATAGGATTCTAAAAGCTTTAGGCGGAGATTTTTTGGTTTCTGGCGAAGTTGTTGGCCAGCGACCTATGAGTCAGATGAAAAATTGGCTTTTGATGATAGAAAAAGAGGCTGGTGTTAGCGGAATTCTCCTAAGGCCGCTTTCGGCCAAGATATTGAACCCATCTCTTCCAGAAAAAGAGGGCTGGATTTCTCCCCAAGAATTATACGACTTCTCCGGACGAAGTCGTAAGGATCAGATTGTGCTGGCACAGAAAATGGAAATAAGCGAATATCCCACGCCGGCCGGCGGATGTCTTCTCACAGAAAAATCTTTTTCTACAAGATATTTCGACTTGATAAAACACTGTCCTAAATTCGGTCTAGATGAATTGAAAACCCTAAAGCTCGGACGGCATTTAAGATTACCCTCGGGCATCAAAGTAATTATCGCTCGGGACAAAATAGAAAGCGAGATTATTTATGCTTATATTGGGATATCATGGGTCATGACAACATCGAATATTCCCGGGCCCTATGCTCTTCTGGATAGAGAGCCTGATTCAGCGGAAATCTTGGAGATAGGAGCTTTGATCGCGTCATACTCAAAAGCTAGGTGCGAAAAAAGTGTGGAGATACTAATATTTCCCCCAAAGGGTGTGCAAAAAACCGAGTCGGTCAAACCAGCCGATAAGGCGGAATACTCCAATTATCTTCTTTGACCAAAAGGGCTATCGGTGCCCTCATCGAAAGCAATATCGGAAAGCGCTTTACGCTTAGGTTCATGTTCTGTAAGTTCCTCTTTCGGCCAACCGACCGCCAAAATCGAGATGACTTTCCAGTTGTCTGGCAAGTCGATTATACCACGAAGCTTCTTCTCGCTGAACCAGCCAACCCAGCATGTGCCAAGACCCATTTCCGCCGATGCGAGAACAACATGCTCGATGGCAATGGCGATATCGATGGTCGCTAAATCTACAGTCAATAGCTTTCCCACGGTCTTATGATAAACCTGCCCCGGTTCAGCGCAACACACTAAAAGACAAGGCGCTTTAGACATCCACGGTTTATTAAATGCTACCAAAGCAGGCGCCGCTCCAGAAATAGCTTTTATTCGCTTTGGCTCTCTAATAATAATAAATCGCCACGGTTGAGTGTTGTTGCTGCTCGGCGATAAACGAGCAGCATCGAGAACCTCCGAAAGCTCCTCGTCTGTTACCGGGCGATCTGAAAACTTTCGAACACTCCTGCGCTTCCGACAAATCGAAATAAATGGATTACTTCCCATAAAAAGAAAAATATAAAACTAATGGCAAAAGGCAAGGGGAAAAAAGGCTGGCGCGGGGTGAAGAATGGGGAAGAACGGAAGTTCCTGCGGCAAAGAGGCAGCGGTTATTAATAGGGTTCCATAGCAGGAACCGTGACAGCCTTTTGTTTGACTCGGAAAAGGTTTGACAAAACACGAAATAAAAATTATTTTAGTAGCCTAAAAAAATGTATCTGGAGGAAAAATGAGAAAATACCTTGCCATGCTAATTCTACTGGTTCTGCCTTTAGCACTGATAGCCCAATATGGGCAAGTAAAGAAACCCTACCCAGATATCGGGCTTAAAACAGCAGGCCTAAAGGTAGGTCCCGCTATCCCGGATTCGCCTTATAAAATTGGTTTTGCTTTTGCTGTTACCGGCGACTTTGGGAAATTGCACGAAATCGTGGGTCTCGAGGTTAATGTCGAGTATTTTAGAGTAACAAAAACAGTCCAACAAATATATACTAATTCGCATTCAGATATGTCTATATCGGCTACGGTTAAACTTATGCCCAAAGTCACGAGTCTTCCATTTGAACCTTATCTCGGTGGTGGACTTGGATTCCATTACCTCACCGATACTCCCGATGAGACGCTCCGGGCATATGATCCCATCGAACATGACGCAAGACCAGAGATACATCTTGTCGTGGGGGGGGTGTTTGACATCACCGAAGAGATGAAGGGAGTGGCTTGTTTCAAGGTCAATCTTTCTGACATCTCAACATATAACCCATATATTGGAGTTTTTTTCGAGCTATAGTATTCTCAAATAAGCAGTTAGACGAAAAGGGTTGCTTTTAGGCAGCCCTTTTTCTATATTATAACGATCAATAACATTGTTTAAAGATGAAAATAATCAATAAATTAGCACTTTCGTTTGTTATACTTTTTTCGGTTGCTTTAGCAACTCCTTTCAGTATTACTTTTACTTCAGTTTCCGATTTTTCTTCAGGCGAACTCCACAATATCATTGTAGAACCTGACCCGGTATTTCCTGATGGTGCTTTGGCTCTGATCGAGGCCGACACTATAAGAGTTCTTCAAGTATTCCCTGCCGGGCATTGTATAGATTGTATCGACAGGACGGTCGATAGCCTCTCGCACTTCGGGACTCCACCGCTTAATTTCGATATCGAGGTAACCACAATCGATGTTTGGAATGAAATCGACAGCCTCGGAGATTCTTTTCAAGCTGCCGATCCTATTAGTCTCGACCTTTTCGAGCGGAATCTGCATCAATATGATATTATTTTTTTCGGCATTGCCAATGGATACGGTGAAGAGAGTAATGACTTAAGTAATAGCGGAAAAAGAATGGTTCGCCAATTCGCCGGTCTTGGGCGAGGGATAGTTCTTACTCACGATACTATAGCTAAACGCGAAGGACCTTTCGGAAGCCATTCTATTGGCACATTCATTCATGAGAATTTCAACGACATCGATGACGTTACCGGCCTCGATGCCGAATGGGTTTCTCAATTAGAACCTTATAATCTATACTATCATGTCGAACGGCTATCATCCGCTCCGGTCGATGCTTCTATCTTGAATTACCCATTCGAACTTCCTACAGAATTCGACATAACTGCCTGCCACGAATTTGGCGAACATTATTCCTCTGGGCAGGTTTGGTTTGCTGGCCCCGACGACCAGATATATATGCATTCATATTATTCTCCAGAATATGGAAGTTATGCTTCTTATTTTTCAACAGGACACGCCGAGGAGTGGCACGGCTCTTCTTTCCGTCCCGCAGAATGGGAAGGTAAGGCGATGATCAACGCCATGTATTACTCCTATTTCGGTGGGCTAGGCTCTGGTGTTTATACGAGCTCCGTTTTCGCAGCTCCTTGCCCGGGAGGTCTTTATGAAATGTCTTGTGATGTCGATACCGCTGGAGGCTCTTCTGTTACAATCGAACTGGCATCATCTATTGATGGAGTTTTATGGAGTCCATGGTTTATTATAACCTCAGGTGGAGTGATACCACCCATCGCTGCGGAGGGGCCTTTTTATCGCTACAAAGTATATATGTCCCGAAGTCTCACCAGCGACCCTTTGTTACATTCAATCTCATTTAATTTTGATCTTCCTTCGCCGGAGCTTGAACTTATTTCACCGCCTGTAAGCTCTTTCTATTCTTGCAGTTGTGGCGTAATAACCTGGCAAGTTCACTCAGAAAGCCCCATCGAGATAGCTAGCGCCTATATCGATGTGAACTCGGTTATTTTCGGTCCCTCGAGATGCGCGTATTCAGCTATAGATTCTACCTTCGAGTTTTTGGGACCGGATTCCTGTTGGAAACATGGTGTTACCTATTACGGTCTCATCGATGTGCTGACAGAGGAATCCGGTTGTCCTCGCACTGGGGATACGACTTTTGTTTTCACTTCAGACCTCAGGCCGCCGGTGTTTTCGATGCTTTCCCCATCTCCAGGAGAAATAATTGGGGACGATACGCCAATAATTATTGCTACGGTTTTCGATAGCACTTCAGGTATTGAGAACTCGTTATTTAAGTGGGTAATCGAGGGCGATACCGTCCATTGGAGTGAAACCGGACTCAGTTGGAACGGGACGACGAGAAGGCTCAGTTACACAACCTCTGCTATTGGTTTATCCCTTTCGGGAGTCGTTGAAGTTTGCGCTATTGCCGGAGATAATGCAATTGGTTGTGGGGCAAATATGGCCGATACATGCTGGAGTTTCTATGTCGATAATATTGGACCACAGGCCGAACTAATATCGCCGCATAATGGCTTCCTTTCGTGTGATAGCTTTAGCGCTGTTTTTATTTTATCTGATACTATGAATATTGACTTGGGCACTATCGTCTTATCCATCGGAAGCGATACTCTCTTTTACCCGGAGAGTATGGAATTCTTCGCTGGCACGCTTTATGTATTCACGGATATTCTCACAACAGATGGCGATACTATTTTAGTTCGTTTTGAACGAATAGAGGACCTTCTCGGCAATAATAGTGCACCACTGGACTTTCAAATAATTATCGATAAATCGCCCCCTTATGTTTGGGATAAAATTCCATCTGATAGCGCTTATGTTGGCCTTTCGGCGCCCCAAATATCTTTCAGATTGAGTGATTCTTTAAGCGGGATCGATGAAGACAGTATCGCTATTTTTGTCGATGGAATCGAATACTCAATTTACGATGGGGTGTGGGATGGCGAATTATTGATTCTCGATGGTTCTTCACTCGGATGGGATTTCGAACACAACGATTCGATTACGGTTTGTCTTCGTGCAGTCGATTTGGCCTCAGTATGCGGCCAAAATGCTATGGAAGAATGCTGGTTTTTTCGAGTGAATTTACTCGGCCCACAGTGTTATATTGTCGGCCCACCCGAAAGTTCTATTGTTGGTTGCGACAGTTTCGCGATCTGTTTTATCCTTGATGATCCTAATGGCCTCAATTATTCCACCCTATCGTTTACAGTAAATGAAATCCTCTACACTATCGATTCCCCGGAGGTGTCGATTTCGTTCGATACAGTGAGTTTTGTGTCTTCATGGTCACACAGCGATGTTGTTACTGTCCGAATTGTTAGCGCTGAGGATTCGCTCGGGAATATTCTCGATATGCCTTGCGAATGGTCGTTCCAAGTGGATCTTCTGCCACCGAATTTTGAATATATCTCACCCTCCAACGCTGGAGTAGTGGACACAGCTCAGCCTGTAATTACGGCGGTTATAACTGACCCCTCCGGGATAACGAATTCCTCCATTGAATTCTGTGCCGCCGGCGACTGCTGGGATTTCTACGATACGCCATCGCCTTTCTCTTTTATTGGCGATACTTTGGTTTTCAACCCGATTTTAATACACCATTTCTTCGATGAAGAATCTGTTTTTGTCAGCATTCACGCATGCGATAGCACAGTTTGGTGTGGCCCGAATTGCTCGGATACTTCTTGGTTTTTCTGGATTGATAAATTCGGTCCACACGCCAATCTTATTGAGCCTGACAGAGGGGTTTACTCCAGTTGCCCGGATCAGGGATTTATGGCCAATTTGTTTGATCCATCCGGGATGATTATGGACTCAATAGAGCTTGCTGTTAATGATGTTCCTTATCGATGGCCTAATAGCGCATTGTTCTACAACGCCGATACCCTTGCTTTTGCTCCCTCGATTGATTGGAACCACCTCGATACGCTTGTTTTCGAGTTGTATTCGGCTTATGATTCCCTAGGTAATCCACTTCAGGACACGATTCTGACACAGGTTATTATTGATCTCGAACCTCCGGAGTTGCAGATAATTCAACCTTTTCCCGGCACAAATAATGCTTTACCTCAGTGCACTGTAAAGGTTGTTCTTAGGGACGATGGTTGCGGAGTTGATTTTGAATCTGCGATTTTCCATGCCGGCGGCGAACTTATTGCTTTTGGAGAACAACTCGGTATATCGGATGATAGTCTTATTTTCACACCTTCGAGCTTTCACTTTGACGAACGAGAAACAGCTTTTGTGGAAATCACAGTTTCCGATTGTGCTGAATATTGCGGTGCTAATGAACTCGACACGGTTTGGAATTTTTTCGTTCCTGATGACGATACGATATTACCCTTCTGGGTGGATTACACTCCTACGGTTTGGATAGAGGATTCGGTATTCATATTGTCCTGCCGGGCGGTCGATGGCTCTGGGATTTTTACACAAACTGCGCTTTCACAATTCAGGCCTTTCATTGTCTGGGATGATGATGGTGAACTTGCCGCGAGTTGTGAGACTTTATCCCTTAGCCTCAACTCAACCTTCGCAGACACATTTGTTTTCGAAACAGAGGATTATCTTATTTCCCATGGAGAGGAAATTATATTGCGGGCTTCATGTTGGGATGCAGATTTTGATTTTTCGGTGATGGAAGACCCAAAACGAAGCGACTCGCCCGAATGGACGGTTTCCGTTCTCGAACCGGCGAATATTGAGCTTACTTTTCCAATACCCGGATCTATAACTTCTTGCCGAGACCAAGTTTTACATTTCAGCATATTCGGTGAATCGAGTCTGAATTATCGCAGCTGTGAATTCGAAATAGCGGGCGAAATCTATACATTAGATTCAGTGGAACTCTCGATTCAGGGTGATTCTGTTTTCGTTTTTGACCCAATAGGGGATTTTTTCACCGAGGGGCAAGTATCTGTCAGGCTTGTTTCAGCTTCGGATCAGCTTGGTAATCCCCTTCATACTCCTATTGAATGGCTTATCGTGGTTGACGATTCACCTCCAGTTCTTACCTTGATTGAACCTTTTGAAGGAGAAATGCTCGATTCAACCGACGTCGATTGTGAAATCGACATATACGATCTGTTTACGCCTATCAACGATAACTCGATATACCTAACGCTCTTTTTGGATAACGATTCGACCATATTCACAACAGAGCATTCTGCTCTCGGATGGAATTCAGAGAGCGGTCAACTGACATTTTTACCTCATGATGCGAATATGTTCTTCCAAAGTGCGGATAGTGTTATGATCAAAGTTTGTGCGGAGGATTTCCCTGATTTTTGCGAACCTCACTGCGGATGTATATTTTTCAGTTTTTGGATAGAACCGGAAATAGAATGTAGCACTACTACCGATCCATTTACGCCCAACCTTGATGGTTACAACGATGAGGTTGGCATTATGTGGCCGGGTTTCTACCGTGACCCGGCGAGAATTGAGATTTTCGATATGCGAGGGAAATCCGTAGTGAATTTTATTGCATCTGCTGGGAAGGTGGAAGGCGCTGTTTGGGACGGTCTCGATAGCAACGGCCGAAAATGTTCATCTGGAGTTTATATTTATATTATAAGTGTTGGAAGCAAAAGAGTTTGCCGTGGGACAATCACTTTAGCGAGATAATAAATGGGGTGGAAATGAAAAAAACGATGATTTTATTTTTAGTCGTAACCGCGATGATCGCGGGTGTAGATAGAGGACCTATTATCTCCTCAGAGGATCCTTCATCTGCTTTTTATATCAATTTTACCACAGATAATTCCTGTATTACACAAATATTTTATAGAATTCTTCCCTCGGGAAGCTGGGTTGAAGTCACCGATATTACAGCTAGCAGTGATCATAATATTAGGATTGATATACTTCCAGGGTATGAGCATGAGTATTTTGTGAGAGCCGATGGCGATAGCCTCGGCCCTTACAAATTCTGGACAGCTCCGCGAACGGGTTCTAGGCAGGATTTTCATTTTTGCGCTTATGGAGATACTCGAACTGGGATGGTAGCGCACTGGGTTGTTATAGATCATGTGATGACTTGCGATCCAATGTTCATGGTTCATACTGGTGATATGATAGAAGATGGGGAGGATACAGGCCAATGGGATGACTATTTCGCCGAGCTTTGTGAATGGCATGATATTGCGCGATCCGTGCCATTTTTCTATGCCATGGGCAACCACGATGATGAATCTCCGTATTTTTACTCAGCTTTAACACTTCCTAAGAATAATCCAGATTCCAGCGAGGCATATTCCAGCTTTGATTGGGGGCGAATTCACTTTTTTTCGATGAACTCCGAGGTAGATTATGATTCGGCTAGCCCTCAATATAATTTCATTGTTAACGATCTTGCTGAAGCATCTATCGATATTAGATATGATTTCATTATAGGACTGGTTCATAGGCCTTTCTACTCCAGCGGATATCACGGAAGAGAAGAAGACCTGGCAGATGCTCTTGAACCACTTTTAATTGAATATGGGGTCGATTTGGTTCTTCAAGGTCATGACCACATGTATGAAAGGGTGAGTCCACAGAGTGGAGTTTATTATGTAGTGACCGGTGGGGGAGGTGCGCCGCCTAGTCCTATTGTTTTATGGCACGATTATACGGCTTTTGGCTATAACCTTTATCATCACCTTCATTTCTTATATTCTGCTGCGGAAGCCAAGTTATCGATGTATATGCACAATTATTTAAACAATGTTGTCGATTCCTTAATTCTATTCTCTAGCCCACTCGATGTGAAAGATATTGCGAAACCGCAAACCGCTAGACTTTCTGCTCATCCAAGTCCATTCAATAAAGCTTGTCTTATAGAAACGAAAGGTGATCTTCAAATTAATATTCGGGATATCAGTGGCCGACTTATTGTTAGAGGCTCTGGTCCTTGTTTTTTATGGGAACCATCCGGGGAAATATCAACGGGACTGTATTTGATCTCGGTTACAGATGGAGAGGCAAAAAAGAGTTCTATTGGTAGAATAGTATATTTGAAATAATACGATTATGTTAAACAGGCACGACAGATGCTATTAATAATTCTTTAATTATGATAATTGGAAGGAGATAACACGTGATACCAAGATATAGCCGTGAGAAGATGACAGAGATATGGAGCGACCAGAATCGGTTTCAAAAGTGGCTCGATGTCGAACTTGCTGCATGTGAAGCGCAAGCCGAGTTAGGAGCTATTCCCCAGAAGGCAATGGCCAAGATTAGGGAGGGAGTGAGTTTCGATCTAGAAGCTATTAGAAAAAAGGAAGAAGAGACTCACCATGAAGTTGTAGCATTTCTTAATGTTGTACAAAAGAATGTTGGCAAGGACTCGCGTTTTATACATATGGGGCTGACTTCCAGCGATGTAATGGACACGGCTACAAGCCTTCAGATGGTCGAAGCACTGGATGAAATCGAAAAAGAAACTGTGGAAATTCGTTCGACCATCAGGCATTTAGCTGAAAAATATAAATATACACCGATTATTGGAAGAACCCATGGCATACATGCTGAGCCAACGACATTTGGTCTTAAGCTGATAATCTATTACGATGAATTCACGCGACATATCGATAGGATAAAGTCTCTTCGTAAGAGGATTGAAGTAGGCAAGATTTCCGGGGCTGTCGGTAATTATGCACAGATCGACCCCGAAGTCGAGAGAATTGCTCTCGAGAAGCTCGGTCTCACTCCCGCACCAGTCAGTAACCAGATACTTCAGAGGGATCGGCATGCCGAATTCGTTTTTGTTCTTGCTCTTATAGCGGCCTCTTGCGAGAAAATTGCTACAGAAATCCGTGCGCTTCAGAAGACTGAGGTTAACGAAGTTGCTGAACCTTTTGCGCAGAAGCAAAAAGGTTCATCTGCAATGCCGCATAAAAAGAACCCGATAAAATCCGAACAGATTTGTGGTATCGCGCGCGTCATACGTGCAGCAGTAACCCCAGCACTCGAGAATATCTCCTTATGGCACGAGAGGGATATATCTCACTCGAGTGTAGAACGAGTTATCTTACCAGATACCTGTATAGCTCTCGATTATATTCTCAGTCGGCTCAATTGGATTCTCGACGGTTTGCAGGTTAATGTCGATAATATGCGTAAGAACATAGATTTTACAGAGGGATTAGTCTATTCACAAAGGCTTATGCTTCGCCTTATCAACTCGGGAGTTTCTCGTGACAAAGCTCACACCATGGTTCAGGGAAAGGTGATGTCCACGATAAAGCGTGGTGGGAGTTTCCGCGAGGAGGTCGTTAAAGATGGTGAGATTAGACGTTATCTCACTCTCGAGGAGATCGAGGCTATGTTCGATCTTGATATTTACATTCGTCATGTTGACAGCATATTTAAGCGGGTTTTAGGATAATTGTCTATAGATAGCCTTAAATATCCATTCCTGGTTAATATCAATTCGCCCAACGATATTAAAGAACTAACCTCCTCGGGTAGAGATATTCTCGTAAGCGAGCTGAGGGAGTTCATAATCGAGTCGGTTTCACAAACTGGAGGCCATCTTGCGCCATCACTTGGTGTAATCGAGTTAACTATAGCCTTGCTTTCCCTTTATTCCCCGCCTTTTGACAAGATAGTATGGGATGTTGGCCATCAAGCATATCCCTTCAAGATACTCACGGGGAGAAGGGACAGATTTGATTCTTTGCGCCAAAAAGGCGGGATTTCGGGATTTCCTAAACTTACCGAAAGCGAATATGACGCCTTTGGGGTCGGTCACGCCTCGACGAGTATAGGTGCTGCACTCGGCATGGCTACTGCAAGGGATATCCTAAAGAAAGAATATAAAGTTGTTGCTATTATTGGTGATGGTGCGCTTTCTGGGGGGCTCGCTTTCGAGGGTTTGAACAATGCTGGCGCTAGCGCTAGGGATATGCTTGTTATTTTAAACGATAATGAGATGAGTATCTCGCGGAATGTCGGTGCGCTGAGCAAATACCTAACCGAAATTATCGTCAATCAAAAATATAGGAAGATCAAGAATGGCATTTGGGATCTTGCCGAAAAGGTTCCAATGACACAACAACTTAGATATATTGGCCAAAAAGTCGAGGATTCAATTAAATCATTGATAAATGTTCGACCGGGGATGCTTTTTGAAAGCCTGGGATTCGATTATTTTGGGCCGATAGATGGCCATGACATAAACGCAACAATAAAGATTCTTCATGAAATGGATGAGTTTCCCGGACCTAAACTTCTCCATATCATGACTCGTAAAGGTAAAGGATATCGCCCCGCCGAGGACGATGCCTGCAAATTCCATGGTATCAGTGCGTTCGACCCGGCAACCGGAGAGAAAGAACTTTCTAATACAAAAAAAGAAACATATACCAGTGTTTTCGAGTCGGCAATGGTAGAGATGGCTGAGAAATTTGATAAATTATGTGCAATAACTGCTGCAATGGAAACCGGTACGGGGCTCGCTGAATTTCATAGATTATTCCCAAAGCGCTTTTTTGATGTTGGTATCGCAGAGGGACATGCAGTCCTTTTTGGCACAGGTTTGGCGCTTAGCGGAATACCCACGGTGGTCGCGATATATTCGAGCTTTCTTCAGAGAGCTCTCGATCAGTTAATCCACGACGCGGCATTACAAAATATAGCAATAACCGTTGCGGTTGACAGAGCGGGAATAGTCGGGGAAGATGGCCCTACACATCATGGGGTTTTTGATCTCAGTTTTTTAAGGGGAATCCCCAATCTTATCATTGCCGCTCCCCATTCAACTGAGGAGCTTAGGCAAATGCTTTTCACAGCTATTTCTCATAAAAACGGGCCTTTTATATTGCGCTATCCAAGAAGCGTGGTTTATCATGGAAGATCGAAGAAACCACTCGAACTTATTAAAATTGGAACCTGGGATAAGCTCAGAGAAGGTGAGGATGCAGCGGTTTTTGCTGTTGGGAGCATGGTCGAACCAGCACTTAAAGTTGCTGCTAACTTTCATTCCAAGGGAATAGAAATCGAAATAATCAACGCTCGTTTTGTTCAGCCAATAGACGAAGCTATTTTATGCGAGGTAGCTAAACGACACAAAAAAATAATAACTATCGAGGAAAACGTCGTGGTAGGTGGTTTCGGCGAGGCTTTAGCTGGTAGTCTTTTCACGTGTGGCTGGAAAGGTGATCTACTTCGTATCGGTATTCCTGATAAGTTTATTGAACATGGTTCTCGCGACGAATTAATCGCCGACCTCGGATTAAATGCCGAGGGTCTTTTCGCTTCAATCTCAAAATTTATTGGCGATTCGGCTAGTTAGGCGATGTTTCTGCCATTGAGGTTTATCAAACCAAAAAATGAAATCCAATAGCGATATACTTCGTTCAGAGCTCTCGCCTTTCGAGAGTTATCCGAAAGGCTGGAGTCAGCTTATGGCGTGGGTTTACCCCAATAGCTACGAGTTGGGTATGTCCAATATAGGTTATCAATGGCTTCTATACATTTTAAAAAGCCAAGGCCATCTTTTAGTGGAAAGGTTTTTCGCTTCGCACAGAAGTTCGGATAAATCACTGGAAAGCAACCGTTCAATAAAGGAATTCCCGATAATTGCCATGTCGATGCCTTTCGAGATGGACATTTTAAATTTTCTCGGATTTCTATACCGAAATGGGATTCCTCTTTTGGCTAGCGATAGACCGGATGGCCCTTTAATCGTTGGTGGAGGGAACGCTTTTACTCTTAACCCTTTTCCTTTCTCGGATTTCTTCGATATTATTATTCCGGGATGTGGTGAAGAATGGGCAGAGACTTTTCCAGAAATACTGCGGGAATTACCTCCTGGCCTGGTGCCTAAGGAAAAGATACTAGACGAAATAGCTGAAATTCCCGGTGTATGGATACCCTTGCGCGATGATGGCAGTGTTATCCAGCGTTCGTCTTGTATTCGTAAAAACCCCGCCTTCACTCCGATCTTAACTAGCTATGGTCATTTTAGGAATATGTTCTTGATCGAATTACAACGCGGATGTCCGTTCAGATGTTCTTTTTGTTCTTCTAATTGGTTGGAGAGGCCTTTCGAGAATTATTCCATAGACTCGATAGTTAAAATTTATACTGAACACGGACAGGATGCTAAGCGTATTGGTGTAGTGGGAAACGCGGTTGCAGAACATCCGCATTTAGGGGAAATAATTGATTATTTCTCTGAAAGAGGCGCTAGAGTTAGTCCATCGAGCATACGTTTTGACAGGTTGAATGAGCCGATCTCAGATAAGCTAGCCTCAACCGGTATTCGAACGCTTACTTTTGCGCCTGAGACAGCCAGCAAGGAACTAGCGAAGAACATTTCCAAGTGGATAGATATAGAAGATATTATCCAATACGCCAATGTAGCTTCAAAAAAGGGATTTCGCGAATTGAAACTATATTGGATAATTGGGCTTCCTAAAGAACAAGATGACGATGTTATCGAGCTTGCGAATGCGATAAAAAAAATAGATTCGAGCCCCGGTATCTCGCTCAGCTGTAGCATTAACACCTTCATCCCAAAGCCTCATACCAAATTTCAATATGAGTTCATGTTTTCCGATTCAGAGATTAAAAGGAGAATAAAACTTCTTAAGGCTAACATAGGTTCTAAGACCAGCGCGAAAATCGAGTTTAATTACTCGCGGCAAAGCAGGATATCTGCAATACTTTCCATCGGTGGAAGTGAAATCACTCCTGTGCTTAAAAGGATAGCGGAAGGTGGCGGCATTAAAACCTCATTTGCTGGATATGGGATAGATATAAATGCAGCTATTTTTGGGGATGAAAATGCCCCTTGGGAAAGAATAATCTAGATTTGTGATTATAGCTTCAGAGCTTAAATTATGGTGCCTCGACAGATTCCGGTTCGGAATCGTCATCGAACATATTGAAATAATAGTGTAACCCGCCCTGAACCATTATCGAGGCCTGTTCGTTATCGCGATAATATAAAATAGACTCGATGGTGAAGGAAATCCTGTCGAAAGCCAGAAGTTCGAAACCGAATCCAATACCGGTAGTCCATATTTTATCTATATCGTATTGTTCTTCATAGGAATATTCGTCGATATCTTCCTCATATACGTAATGCCAATATTCGCTTCGATAGTATTCGTAACTTATTCCAGTAGAGATGTAGAACGATGTCCACTTGCTGCGCGAGAGATGATATTGGAGTTCGAATCCCGGCATAGCCCATCGGTCACCCCAATCATCGCTATTGTCGGAATAGTATCCAAAAGTAATCTGCGCCGCATATTTGCTGTTATAGACAAGTTTATAGGACATGCCCACCCCTGTGTAGTGACCGGCTGCGAAGCCGAGACCCTGCAAAAACTTAGGCTGATTTGGGTCGTTAAGGCCTGAAGGCAAGATCGATGTAGCAAGCAAGAGCACTAATATAAGTGACATAAAGACTATACGCATATTCATCTCCATTTTTAGTTTCATATAAATAAGTATATTATGTGTAGCGAATAAATCAATTTAAAAGAATATATATTTTGTGTTACAATATCCCAAAGAATATCTCTAAATATTTCTTGGCACTCGCTTTGCGTTAGAGGCTTGAGTGTTTATTAAAGAAATTTAAAAATCTTTCTAAATATAGGATTTTTTTATTAACAACTAGGATAAGGAGTTCGATGAAAAAGACATTATTAATCATATTTGCTTTACTTTTCGTTTTCGGAAACCTTGTAGCGAATAGTGAAACAATAATTAAGCAACCACAACCGAGTAGTGACACGAATGAGCAAGGAATCGATGAAGAAGAAGCCCCTTTGATAGATACGGCCAAAAGTGACGATTCAAGCGCAACTGCAGAAACAAAAATGCATAATTGCCCGATGATAAAAACATCTCATACCATCAAAAAACAAACATGCCCTAATGTTAAAGTCGAGGAACATGAATGTACCAAGGTGGAGGGTGCAGGTGAACATAATTGTACAAATACTGACTCGACAGAGGGCAAACATCAATGCATGCACGAAGCTAAGCAAAAGGAAGACAAAAATGCCGAAGTAAAAACAGGGTGTTCTTCTTCTAAGTCCTCCTCTGGATGCTCAAAAGCTAGTTCAAGCGCGGGTTGCGGCTCAAATTAAACTAGCAAGGGTTAGCAAGGGTTGCTGTAAATCGGCTGAATAAAAATTAGAACTCGACAGCTACACCGGCGCTGATTGTTAGAAGGTCTGTTCGGGACTCGGAGATATCGTATTGGACTGTCCCGGTTGTTCCACGGTAGATTGATCCTTCTTTGAGATATTCGGCATTGCCGCCCATTGCATAAATCACTTTTATATCAATAAAAACAGCTTCGGGGGAGTCTTCAGCTTTGCGTTTGGCATTTTTCTTAGATTTATTCCATACATTAATGAGTAGTCCACCACCACCACCGTAACAATGTGTTACATCGTCTATATTTGTAGAACTAGCTACTTCCTCGTTGTCGCCGATGTCCTCGATTTTTGTGTCAGTCCACAGATAATTAAGGCCGACACGCCCTTCGATGTATGGCGTGACGTAGGGGATAGGAGCATAGATGCGTGGGGCAATCTGGAAAAATAGAAAATTATTATTTGTTGTAACCTCGACGAAAACATCAGGAATGGTTGTTGAGAAAGGCTCCGTGCGCTTTTCCGTGCCATAACTCTGCATCGCAAAAGCGCCGCCAATCGCGAAATAGGGATTTAATTTCGCGCCAAAATCGAAACTTACACCGAAACCAGCTCTGTCGATATTATCCTTAAATTCGTTCTGCGGAAGGCCGAGGGCAAGGCCGAAACCCCCTATACCTGTGACTGCAAGAACAGGAAAAACAGCAATCAGAAGAACAATATACTTTTTCATTTTCACTCCTTTAAATTTATTTTGTATAAAAATAATGCTCTATTCTTTCCCGGTCAAGTAAAATATATTTTTTCGCACCTATGTTCCCGTGCGGGTGCGTTTTTTTCATTGCCGTAGGTTTAGCCGTAGGGGGCGGGTTTCCCGTCCGGTCGTCGCAAATCGCACCGGGTTCAAAAATGGGCGAGGGGACCTAGCCCATACGAATTGACAATGCGAAATCCCGCAGGCGCCCGCGCCCATCATTCCCGACCCCGATCGGGAACCCAGCGTAGGCACACCACCCGCGAGATAAAACTAACTAACCAATTCAAGGAAGACAAACGCCACGACTGGCTCGATATCGGGTGATTTTTTACTTAGCGCCGCGGAAAAGACCGAATTTTTCTTGCGCCGGTCAAATTCCCGTAT
>JAGLDC010000017.1 GCA_023145965.1 bacterium
AACATCCATTTTGCCTTCTTCAAGGTTTTTCAAGATATCAATCCTATCATTTGATTCGATAGGTATCTCATCGAGGCCAAGTGCGATATTTATCTCTCGAAGACGGGTTTTTACTGTCGGATAACTAAGTCCAAGGCGCGCCTCCATTTGCTTAATATTTCCTCCGGATGCCAAAAAAGCCCCCACTATCCCTACTTGCTCTCGATTCAAATTATCAAAAGGTCCCGCCTCAAATTTACCGCGAACAGTAATATCACATTTAGGACAATAGTATTCTGTGACAATTACCTCGCCATTACAAGATGGGCACCCTTTTAGTTTTTTCAGTTCCATAATAAACCTCTTTCATTTGAATTAAACATAATCATCATTTTAATTATTTCAAGTCTTTTTTTAAATATATTAATATTTATATTAAATATATTAAGATTAAGCTGTATTTTATTAATATACAGCAACTTATGACCATGTGGTCATAAGTTGCACTGCTTTTAATCTCAAATACCCCTTCTCGGGCGGCATCGCGCAGAATGATATAATCATTCTGCCAACGGCAGGCCGATTAATCATTTAATACAAATTGCAATATCTCGCTCCGGCCTGCCGAACTTTAGCTTTATCGGAAAGCTAGCTTTCCGATAAAGCTAAACGCGACGCCGCCCTTTTGAAGAACACTGGAAAGTAATACTAATCACTATATTAAGTATATAAAAAGAAGACAAAATTCTTTGAAACTGGCTGTTGCTGATTATTGCACTCTTTGGAACTGTGGTAGCGTAGCAATAAATGGGTCTATTTGTTTGTAGTTAGTTGACATATTATCTACTTACTTGCTTTCATTGAATGGACATTGAACCAGAATTTAAGGAACGCCCTACACGATTCATCCGTTTGGAACCCATACATATTCTTCAATTTGCGCTCTAATGTCCTTTACAGGCCTCGGTTGCCGTTGAAACCCTCTCCCGACGCTTCGCGTCAAATATGACGCAAAGCAATAAAAAGAGCGCCTCCATGCAGGAGTTTGGGAGCGAAGAAAAACTAATCCCAGTTGTGTTTGTATAAATAAACCGGCGGAGCCGATTCCGCCGAATCCTCGACATATATCAATTTGGATTGTGGCGGGATTTCATGTTCGCCCGCGCGTATGCTATAATCAGGGTGCATCATTACATCGAATTCACTGCGACTTATCTTGCCGCTTCTAACCTCCAAACCCTCACGCGTGGCTATACCAGCCGGATCGATGATTTTCCTATCGGTAACATATCCCGCCAGTCCAATGCGGCCTATCTCTATAGTTGCATCGTCGGGTGTATTCTTGTCCACATATGCGACCATTCTGTCAAGATTTGAGTCAATCTTGCTTCGACGAATGGTTCTCGTTATATAAGCCGCAGTCTGCAATGCAAGAAGTAGGATTGAGATTATTGTGATTAACAAAATCACATTTCGTTTTGAACATCTACCCAGATATTTCAAGATTACCGACGCACTCCAAGCTCCTAGTACCGCGATAAAAGGCCCGTAGGTTACAGTATATCTACTGGAAAAATTCCACTCTTTCAGGCCGAGAAAATAAAAAGCTAGCATACCCAACACCCAAGCTATTTCCAAATCGCGCTTCATAAAAGCGTTACCTAGCCTTTTTTCTTTATATGCGATAAAAATCCCACCTAAAGAGATAACAATCGGTATTAAAAAGCCGCGTAAGATCATAAATATCAACCTTATGCGATGATGAATTATTCTGGAAAGCGGCCAATTTGCGGATGATTTTGCGATTATTGTAATAGGAACGATAGTGCCATATGTTTTTTGCGCATAGACTATCCATGGAGAATAAACAAGAAGCGCAACCAACAATGCCAATAAGCCCTTCAAACTTCTTTCTCGCCACACTCTATGAACGACAAACAATAAAATTAAGGGAATCCCTTCTGGCCGTGTCAATGCCGTCAGAGCCATTAAAATACCAGACGCGATAGGAAGCCGCTTCCTCTCTATTTCCGCCCTGTGGACAAGGAAAAGCGAAGCCGTTAGTAAAAGGAAAAGGCTCATCTCCATGGCCATATTGTAGGAGAAATAAACATCCCCCGAAAGCAAAGCCAGCCCGATTACCATTGCGTAATCATCGCCTCGCTTGCGGATTAATTTTGATAAAAGTATTATTGCAAAAACACCGCAAAGCCAGCTTAAAATTCGTCCTATCCATAGAAAATCCAGGCCGGTTAAATAACCTATCGAACCTAAAAGGAGAGACCATAAGGGCGAGGTGCTCGAGTAGGTCGGGAGTTCCACATTGAACGACAGGACGCCGTAGCGCGCAAAATTACGCGCTGTTTGCATGTGAATCCAGGTGTCGTCGCATGGAAACCCGATACTCGCTAGGTTATAAAGAGAAAATAGCGATAGAAATATGATGAAAAGCAATAGCTTCTGTTTATGAGAAAAAGTCTCCAAATCATCATCCTTTCATTATCTTATTCGCTCGGTTGCCATTGAAACCCTCTTCCATCGCTTTGCGTCAAATATGACGCAAAGCGATAAAAAGAGCGCCTCCATACAGGAGTCTGGGAGCGAAGAAAAATCCCTAAATTTTTCGTTTTGACACGCCTTCGGCTACTTAACGACCGGTCGGTATAAGTAGGGAAGCACCTATGTGGGCTTCCGCGTTTCCGCGTCCCTTTATTGCACCATAAAAAAAGGCGACTCACCGGCGCGCCTTTTGCTCCTTCGGCATGCTGTCGGCAAGGGCTAAATCTGTCGTATTTCCGTTCACCTTAAACATCCTAAAAAGCAATCTATAGCATTCATTACCCAAACACAAGAGGATTTTACTAAAACATAAGCTGTCTTTTGGCATGGCGTGACCCATCGCACATTTCACTAAATATTGATCGCTCCATTTTCATCCGTTTGCGCTCCTATTTTAGATAAAGGATTCGTTTCGTGATATTGTTAACCCCGCCCGTTGCGCGAACGAGATAAACGCCGGAACCAAGGGAGGGAGAGGAATTCGGGCATTGTAGGCAGACGCATATGTCGGCCCGTGCAATGGGTGTTTCGTAGAATCCGGGAATTTTTTTACGACAATTTTCCTACCGATACTTGGAAGCCTGTCCCCTCCGACTGGATTCCCAATCGAAATCGGGAATAACATAAGAATGACGCAATGCATCAAACCAGTGCAACCGGGGCAGCCACACAAAATGAAGCGAGAGTGCGAAAAATGCTGGGTGTTATAAAAAAAGCGGCCTCCATCCGGAGGCCGCTTATTTGTTTATTTCGCGATTATGTTCAATATTCGGCCTTTTACATAGATCACCTTAAGTATCTTTTTGCCTTCAAGATTGCGTTGAACATTAGCAACCTCCATCGCTGATTTAATCGCCGTGTCCTGATCGGCATCGGGCGAGATATTTATTGTGCCTCGGAGTTTACCGCTTACCTGAACGCCTATCTCCACCGTGTCAAGCGCGATAACCGATTCATCCCAGGTCGGCCATTGCCTTTCGACAATAAACTCGTCATATCCGAGACGCTCATTGAGTTCCTCCGCAAGGTGCGGCGCAAACGGCGCGATCATGCGCGCTAGGCTGTCGGCTATCGAATACGCGATGCGCGAACCGGCCATATCTTCAGGCGAAACGATATTGATGAACTCCATAAGGCGCGCGATGGCGGTGTTGTAGGACATCCCTTCTATGTCATCTGTGACGGCCTTTATTGTGCGATGAAGAGTTTTATAAAGCTCCATATCTCGCTCGTTCAAACCATCGACCGAATCGGCAACCGCGCTCTTGTCTATGTTACCACTGACGAGCGAATCAATTCGGCGAAGGAAGCGCTCTGCCCCTTTCATGCCATCCTCATTCCACGATATCTCGTGCCCCGGAGGCGCGAAAAAGAACATCGCCGTGCGCGAAACATCGACACCGTGCTTATCCGCAATCTCGATCGGGCTAATCACATTGCCCTTGGATTTGGACATCTTGTCGCCTTGCTCGTCGCAGACCATACCGTGGTTGAACATTTTCACCACCGGTTCATCCACCGGCAGAAGCCCCATATCGAAAAGAACCTTTGTAATCCAACGAAAATACAGAAGATGGCTGGTTGCATGCTCGATACCGCCTATGTATAAATCAACCGGGAACCATTTCTTGGCTTCTTCGACCGAAAAGGCAGCGCTATCGTTATTAGGATCGAGATAGCGTAGTTCATACCAACTGCTACAAACATAGGTGTCCATGGTATCAGGGTCGCGGCGCGCGGGGCCTCCGCAGACCGGGCAGGTTGTATTCATAAACTCTGGAACATCGGACAGAGGGCTTCTTCCTCTTGGAAGAAAATCCTCGACATGAGGTAATATAACCGGCAAGTCTTCCTCCGGAACCGGCACTATCCCGCATTTCTCGCAATGGACAACCGGGATAGGCGCGCCCCAATATCGTTGCCTACTTATAAGCCAGTCGCGAAGCCGGAACTGTATCGTTGGTTCTGCGTGATGCTCCACCGCACCAAACTCGACAATGCGCTTCTTGGCTTCGAGCGACTCCATCCCGTTGAACTGCGCCGAATTGACAATAAAACCCGGTTCGGTGAACGCCTCGGTCATCGCACCGGGGTCGAGGTTTACGCCCTTCGGGTTGATGACTACCTCGATCTTTATATCATATTTCTTGGCAAATTCGAAATCGCGCTGGTCGTGCGCCGGGACTGCCATCACCGCACCAGAACCGTAGCCCGCGAGCACATAATCCGCGACAAACAGCGGCACATTGTCGCCGTTGAAGGGATTGTGCACATGAAGGCCGGTGAAAACGCCGTCCTTCTCGCGGTCTTCGGCCATGCGTTCGATCTCGCTCTTCAAAGCTGTTTTTTGAATATACTCCTCGACGGCCTCGCGGTTCGGGCAGATGCCGACGAGTTTTTTCATAAGTTCAGCCTCTGGCGCAATTGCCATAAAGGTTACGCCATAGACTGTGTCCGGTCGAGTAGTGAACACCGGAAGGTCATCGCCGGTTTCAACCACTGAAAATAAAACATTTGCGCCTTCTGAACGACCTATCCAATATCGCTGAATACCCTTGAGTGTGTCCGACCAATGTTCGAGTTTGTCGAGATCATCGAGCAATCGCTGAGCATAGTCTGTAATTTTGAAAAACCACTGCTTGAGCGATTTCCGTTGAACCGGTGTGTTCTCATGGCGCCAGCAACATCCGCCAGTAACCTGTTCGTTCGCCAGAACGGTGTTACATTCCGGGCACCAATTCACCATGGCCTCTTTTTGATATGCGAGGCCCCTTTTATATAGCTGAACAAACACCCATTGTGTCCATTTATAGTATTCAGGTCTGCTAGTGGCTATCTCGCGCTCCCAATCGAATGAAACACCGAGCGCTTGAAGCGTGCTCTTTCCGGTAGCAATATTTCTCTCAGTCCATTCGCCCGGATGAACTCCTCGTTTTATGGCGGCTTGTTCGGCGGGTAGTCCGAAAGAATCCCAACCAAAAGGATGGAGCATTTTTTTGCCGCGCATACGCATATACCGCCAGACCAAATCACCAATAGAGTAATTACGGAAGTGCCCCATGTGAACATCCCCGCTTGGGTATGCAAACATCTCCAATAGATAGAACTTATCCTCACCGGGATTTTCCGGGGTTTTAAAAACCTCGGCTTCGCGCCATCGGGTTTGCCATTTTTTTTCTATATCTTCGAAAGGCATGATTCCTTCCTTCGTTTTAACTCAATAATATTTTTTCTATTAAAAAAACAGATTCTGAAAAAGCAAACATAAATAGTTTGCCTGATTCGAAGGATTATGATTAAAGGCCTCGGTTGGCCGATATAATGGCCACCGGTAGCACCTCCATAATTATTGGTCTCTTCTTCTTGGCGGAAAATATAGTTATCAAATTGTCATTCGTCAAGGGATTTTGGCAACCACAAATCGAAGAAAGATTAAGGGCTAAGAAATTCTTTGCAACTCATTTGTAACCAACTCATTAGGCCTCATTAGAGACCCACTTATTGCAACGCAGCACTAATTCTTAATAAAGCCAATATTATATTCAAGTATACAAGTTCAAAACTCCGGATGATAATATCGTCATCTCTTTTATGTTGCTATAATAGCCCTATAACGATATAATGATTCTAACCTACCTCAATATAGATCCCCCTGTAAATAAAAGAACTCTTATATTCACCTTGACCTCAATCTTACAATCTATATTATTTTGCTTAACTAGACTGGAGGTAATAAATGAAAAAACTTTGGCAAAAATTATCGATCATCGAGGAAATATCAGACGCGGCGCTGCGTGAGAAAGTCCGCAAAACCATGGAATCAGCCATCCAGACGGCAGGATGGACAGAGAAGCAAGCGCTCGATATACCTTTTACTCTGCTAATTCCCAAAACAAAAGTCTCGCTGATCGAGCACACAAAACAAGTTACACTGATGGCTCTTGAAAACGCGGAACGCATGGCTGAAGCCTATGATGGTTACAAATTCGACCGCGATGTTCTAATCGCTGGCGGCATTCTCCACGATGTTGGCAAATTTCTCGAATATAAATTTGAAAACGGCAAATATGTCAAATCCCAAATTGGTAAATTCTTAAGACATCCATTCAGTGGCTGCGCTTTTGCATATAAAATGGGACTTCCCCCCGAGATATGCCATTGTATTGCGGTCCATGCCCACGAAGGCGACGGCGGGTGGCGAAGCCTCGAGGCAATCGCCATAAACAAAGCCGATTTCACAAATTTCAATTCGCTTCAGGAAGTAGAATTGGCATGACCTTCTTTATTAAGAATTGATTCAGACATAAGGAAGGCGGGTTTAAGACTAAAACCCGCCCTCCTTATTAAGGTTTAAATTTAAGGCTATACAGCAACCTCTTGAAACACACCAAGTTCCTTGTTTTTCTTGACATTATCCCATTTAAACACCCTGCCGTTCATAACAATAAATACACCCGGCGGAAGCAGTTGAATCGCCATTACAGCGCATCCGAGATTGAAAAGCGCATCTGATTGGCTGAAACTGTAGGGCACCATCGAACCGGTGATAACAATTGTCTTCTCGAGATTAGCTTTACCTATAAGTTCCGCAGTTTCAGACATGGTATCGGTGCCATGAGTAATAATTAATTTTTCTTCATCTGACCACCTGCACGATTCGAGTATCTTCATTCGGTTAGAGTCTTTGAATTGAAGGCTATCCAATAATTGATTGATCTCGATCTCAATTGGGACAGTGCATCGAACATATTTTAGTATTTCTGGAAGGTGGGAATCTTTAAAGGTTAGTTCTCCTTTTAACTCATCGTAATGCTTGTCGAAAGTCCCGCCTGTAATAATAATTCTTATCTTCATTGTTTTACCTTTGCTACCTTGAATTTGATAGATTGAGATTCATATATGAATTTGAAAGAATAATTCAAGGGAATTTTACACCAAAAACAAAGATATTCATATTATCTTGTTTCTGGAATTCACAACCCAATTGAAATCTTTTAAATTCGAGACGGATTGTTCCTTAGGCAGCAATTGTAGTTTCGCAGTTTTCTTGATTTTTAGGTTTTACATCAGCCTTTTATTGAAATCTGTTATTACGCTATCGATATCATCGACCATATTGTGTATTCTGTTCCAATAATCGTGGTCATACCATTGTGCATTAAGCTCTGAAAGCTCACGATTCTGTTGCTCAATCCATGTATAATATTTCAAATTATGAATTCGCTTCTTTTCGGAATAGGTCAACTCTTTAAGCCAATCGATTCCAATATCTTGCAAGAGACCGAAATCACGCGAAGCATCCACCTCGGTATATTCGGGTTTTTTTATTTTGAGTTCGGCCATACGAGAGTTGTAAAGCTCCATCGAATCAGTGAAAACTGTTATCACAACATCGTTTTCGTCGAGTTCATAATATTTAGCCATCTTTATGGCCCCGATAACATTTGCAATCGACGAAATCCCGAGAAGATCGAGGTTTGCGACAATATCTTCCGGCACACCTTGTTTTACAATGAAGTCTTTTCCGGCTGATTCGTTGAAAAGCCGCATAAGGCGTATGGTATGTTCATCATCGATATCAATGACCATATCCGAATTGCGAACATTGTGTATCCATGGCACATGCTTATCGCCGATACCTTCTATGCGGTGGCCTCCGAAACCATTATTCAAGAGTGTCGGGCATTGGAGGGCTTCACCCACAGCAATTTTCGAGTTTGGATATACTTCTTTAAGATAATCGCCACACCCAAGTGTGCCTGCCGAGCCGGAGTTAGAGACCAAGCCGGCAAATCGCCCATGTTCACCCAGTTCCTTCTGCAAAACCTCCTCCATTGCACTACCAGTAACATAGTAGTGCCAAAGGTGGTTCCCGAATTCATCGAATTGATTGAAAATAACGATGTCATCGCGCACTTTTTTTAGCTCCCAGCATTTATCAAAAATTTCTTTTACATTGCTCTCACATCCGGGAGTAGCGATGATCTCACCTGCCACAATTTTCAGCCACTCGAAGCGTTCTTGCGACATCTCCTCGGGAAGAATAGCGATTGATTCACATGCAAGTAGCGAGGAAACATAAGCACCCCCTCGGCAATAATTCCCAGTAGAAGGCCACACCGCTTTTTGTTTCGTGGGTTCGAACTGGCCTGTAACAAGCCTAGGAGCAATACATCCATAAGTCGCACCAACCTTGTGTGCGCCGGTGGGAAACCACTTACCAACAAGCGCTATTATGCGCGCGCGAACACCTGTAAGTTCTTGCGGCAATTCCATATAATTGACTCCACTATAGCCACCACCGGTCTTAACAGGCTCATTTTTCCAGGTAATTCTAAAAAGATTGCGAGGATGTATATCCCAAAGCCCAACAGTTTTAAGATCGTCTTTGATCTTTTGCGGAACAAGACTGGGATCACGCATCTGCGCAAAAGTAGGAAGTAATATTCCGCGCTCCTTGCAGTGCTTAGCTGAACGCTCTATCTGCTTTTCATCGATTGTTAAATCTATCATTGTTTTCCTCCATCGGAAGATATTCAATCCTTACATTTTTCAATAAATATTTATCGATAACGCTTTCGATACAATCGCGCCGAATAGCCATTATTATATCGATTCCCGAATCGATAAGCACTCGAATTATCTTGTCCCATCCTCCACCAGCAAGTTCGATAGGACCTATCTCGTCCAAATATATCGGAGTTTTATCCTTTTCAATTATCCAACTAAGTGTCTTTTTAGCCGACTCGAAGGCTTTTATCGAGAAACGAAATCTACCATAAATATAATCTCCGAACTGCTGAGCTGATTCCGCCAATCTCGCAAAAGGTGTCTTTTCACCGGTAGAAAGGCGTTTGAGATCATAGCCTATGAAGTCGCCATCCTCGAACACCTTAATTGATAGAAATCCATCACCACCGTGAGCAACGTAATATTCGGCCATCGCTGTTGTTTTACCAGAATCTATGTCTCCGGAAAAAATAGTAATCATTGGTCTCTAAGATGTTTTTGGCCTTCGATACAATTGCGAACCACCTGAATCTCCGCAACTATTGAAAGAGCGATTTCCGTTGGGGTATCACCACCGAGGTAAATACCCGCCGGTGTGTATAGACATGACAAATCGGCTTTTTCGCCTAAATCAGATTTAAGTTTACCGAGAATAAGCTCGCGCTTTTTTCTCGACGAAACGAGACCAACATATCTTGGATTATCGCATTCCCTGAAAATCCTATTTAGAACCTTATAATCATGATCGTGGGCGTGGGTCACTACAACATGGAAAGAGCCTTCCGTAATAACCTCTCCAATATTCACACTTTCGAAATCGCCGATAAATATTCTAAATCCAGCTTTGATGGTTTCCTTCATCTCCGGTCTGTCATCAATTAGAATTAATTCAAATCCAAGGCTGGATAACATTTCCGCTAGTAATTTCCCAATGTGCCCTGCACCCCATACATAGACCTTTTCCGCCGGTTTAAAATATTCAAAGAAAAGCGTTACCTCACCACCGCAAGCCATGCCCAAGGATTTTGCGCCTTCTGTGGCTTCGTCGTCCAAATTATATGTAATTAACGAATGTTCTTTAGTGGAAAGCGTCTCGCGCGCCTTATCTATCGCTACCTTCTCTAACATGCCACCGCCGACTGTTCCAACCAACACCTCATGCGACACCACAAGCCTTGCGCCAGGCTTACCGGGTGAAGACCCTTTAGCGGAAACTACAGTTATCATCACAAACTCGACGCCTGATTTTCGGCACTCAAGTGCTTTATCCAAAGGATTTTCGTGCATAATCTTCCTTAAATAAAGTAACCTTGTCCGTTCCACCGATGTTTTTGAATGATATCCCCTCTTTTACTTGCCGCTTAACCAGCACTCGATCTCTTACTATCGAACCAGAAATAGCGTCGATTCCATAATCGAAGAGAATAGGCGAAAGCGGTGTTGTCGGGCCAAGAACAATTTTATAACTTCCACCTTTACAATGGGTTAGAATATCCTCGAAGGTGTGGTTTGGTATAGATGTCGCGGTTATTGCGACCACATCGGCTTTATTTAGCAAAAAAGGTATATCTTGCTCACGAAGGTCTCCCTCTGTGGGAAATTTCTCGAAAACCATTAATTCTTTGAATTCATGAGAATTCTCGACAAAGGGAAAATGGCCAATTAAAGCAACTATTTTCCCCACACCCTTCTTGTATATCAGATTTTTTGCGTTTAAAATAGGCGTATTAGAGTCTATTCGAGGTAAAGACGCGTTAATCGCAGCCATACCTATACCTGCCTCGATGAGGTAATCTGAAAACAAGAATTTTGCCAGTTGACCAGTCGATTTTCCCGTCAATTCTCCGCAATCCTCGACAGGTCTGTGAGGTCGGATGCCATATCGAAGCGTGCTGGACAGCCCACACTCTCCAGCGCATATAAGGGTTGCATATATACCTATGATAATATCATCCACAGGCTCATCAGAAATAGTTTTTATAAGGTCTTCAAGAATTGGCATTTTACTTCTTTAAATATCGATTTATAATTCTTATTTTTTTCCCGCCATATCGGGAAAAGTATTTTACAGACTGTAATCCAGCTTTCTAGAAATTAAGCTGATCGCCCATAAACCTAAGCCTTATATCAACTTGACCCCAAATTGGATAATCACTGCTAAAACTAGAGTGAGAATAGAAACAGCCGGTTGAATTCTAATATTCGATCCTCCTAATTCAGCTTTTCTACTCGAAACAATCAAATAAGCACTAATTAAAAGCGAATTCAGAATCATATCTACTACTAAAAATTTGGCAATACTCCATGTTCCAACAGAGAGTAGGCCAGTATTGGAAGCTACAACAGCAAGATAGCCTACAAACAGCACTCTCCATCCAAGACTCATGACCAATACGGGAATAGTAACGAACGCTGGTTTTTTCATATCTACAAATCTATAGACCAAAGCTACGGATGCCCCTTCTAGCATAATTGCAATAGTCGGGTTTATCGTGCTAACAGGGGATAATCCCGGCACCACGAGGTTAACGAGCTTTATTGCTGAAGCAATAACAGCTACTCCAAACATTGAATGTATTTTGCCCGTCTTTGTAAAAGCTAGATGCATAAAATAGAATCCAATAGGAAACATCACTGCACCGGAAATCCACGGCCCAAGAGGTTTTATTGCATGAAAAAATAGACCGAGTGTCGCCTCGGCTATTCCCCAAAGGGCGCCCCAAAAAATCACAGGGAAAATTCTGTTTTCTTTTATCATATTAACTCCTTAAGATAATTTCTTAAAAGCCTTAGACATACTGTTTTACGGTATTCTGCAGTCGATCGTTGGTCATTTATAGGTCTTATTTTTTGGGAATAAGAATTTATTATTTCATCTTCCATTAGAGCAAGTGATTTAGCATCTGCACCAATGATAGTAAGCTCGGTCTCTCTAGAGCGGACTACTTTCGGTGCCACAGCACCAAAGGCAATGCGTATATCTTCTATATGCTCTTCGCAAACTCGGGCCAATCCCACAAATGACAACTTAGATAGTGCAGTTGCACGCCTTGTGCCAGCTTTATGATATGAAATGCAATCAAAATTTACTTTTGGTATAATTACCGCTTCTAATATTTCGTCATCCTTGAGATCAACAAGGCAGGGACCAATAATGAAATCCCCGATGGGAAGAATGCGTTCATCGGAAGCGCTTATCAGGTGGAGTTTCGCGTCCAAGACATAGAGTGGTGGAAGTGTGTCACCTGCTGGAGAGGCGTTACAAATATTTCCTCCTATGGTCGCTATATTACGCGTCGCGACAGAAGCCATCCGTGAGATAGCCATTTTCAAGAGCTTGGGCGTAAGTTTATGTTCTAGTATCTCGGTAAGAGTGCATGCTCCTCCAAAATAGATATTCTCATTATCGGAGGTCACGACACGAAGCTCTTTTAGATGCCCAATATGCAAGACCGGCTTATCGAAGCTTGGAAGGGAACAAAGGCACTGCTTGTGCTTGACCATAAGGTCAGTGCCACCTGCAAACGGAATTGCGGCCTTGTCGTATCGTATTCTCAGTGCTTCGTCTAAATCTTTCGGTCTGAATACTATCGCCATATTAAGCCTCCCTTCACAGAGGCCATTTGAACCGCTTCTATTATCATGTTCATGCCGGTGCAACGGCAGAGATTACCAGATAGCCACTCTCGTATCTCGTATCGAGTGGGCTTTGCGTTCTTTCGGAGAAGAGCGACAGTCGAAATTATCATCCCCGGTGTGCAAAAACCACATTGCACCGCACCAGCCTCCGCAAAACAATTCGATATAAGCTTAAACTCTTCGCTGTTTCTAAGCCCCTCGATAGTAACAATCTCCTCGCCCTCGACAGCACTGATCGGAATAAGGCATGAATTGACATTTTTTCCGTTAAGCAATACCGAACATGCGCCACATTCACCCTCACCACAACCTTCTTTTGAAGCAGTGAGATTAAGATCCTCGCGAAGAACATCGAGAAGGCGACGCATTGGATCACATTCGACCGTAGTTTCAGCGCCATTGAGTATAAACCTAAATTTCATGAATAAACTTTCTCATAAGTTTCTCCGGTGTAACCGGAATTTCGTCGATATCAATATCAAGTGCATCTGAGAGAGCAAGGGCAAGAGCAGGAGCACCGCCAACCAATGTGAGCTCTCCGGCACACTTTGCTCCAAAAGGCCCCATTTCATATGGGTTTTCGATAAGCACGCTTTCTATTGGTGGTGCATCAAGCGCTGTAGGGATCATGTAATCCGTGACGCATCCTTGATGAAGTTTTCCATTAATAGCGCGCATTACCTCTATCGAACCATAACCGAGACCCTGTAATATTCCGCCGTCTATCTGGCCTCGCATCATTCTTTCGTCTATAGCGACCCCTACATCGAATACCGCCCATACTTTCTTCAGTTCAATCTCAAAAGTGACAGTATCGACTACAACCTCGACCACATTGACCCCCCACGAGTATTCGGGATAGGCATCGCCAGAAAGAGTTTTTTGGTCCCAATTTACCCATGCAGGGTGTTTATATGTTTTTGAAATTTCGACAGTCTCGCCCTGAGTCCATTTTTCTTTGAGCTCGAGGGCGGCTTTTTCGAGAAGTCCTCCAGCTATCATGGTTGTCCGTGAAGCAACAGTGGGGCCAGTATCCGGCACGCGATCTGTGTCCGGATTAATACAGATAATATCCTCGATTGGTAATTTCAATGTTCCAGCAACTATTTTGCGCATGGTCGTAGCCTCACCCTGACCCATCTCTGTATTCGAGATAAGTATCTCGACCTTGCCATCAGGAGTTCTTTGGAGTGTGGCTACACCGCTAATAATCTGTTCGCCCATACCTGTGAATCCGCAACCATGAATGAGATTCGATAAACCAATACCACGCCTAAATCTACCCTTATCACCCGAAAATTCTTCCTTCTTAATTTGATAACCGGACATTTCAATCGCCTTATCCATCATTTCGGTGATTTTTGTTTCACCATGGATTATCCCCCCGGTGCAGGTTTTATCACCCTTTTTTAGGCAATACCTTTTTTTAAACTCAGAAGGCTCTATATCGAATTCGAGAGCTATCTTCGCCATGTGCATCTCTAGTGCAAAAAGCGTTTGAGGAGCTCCGAAACCCCGGAATGCACCGCAAGGCACTGTATTCGTAGCATAAGCGCATCCTCGGATGCGAACATTGGGGATGTTATAAACACCGGTCGAGGTAAAAAGACCACGCTGAAGAACGACGTCAGAGAGGCCGGCATAAGCCCCGCCGTCGAAGCTAACTTCTATGTCCATCGCTAGGATATCACCCCGTGAATCATGAGCAGTGCGGTATTTAATGATAGATGGATGGCGCTTGGTGGTTACATTGATATCTTCGGTTCGTTCGAGGATAAGACGAACAGGTTTCCCCGTCTTGTATGCCGCAAACGCTGCCTGCCCAGCTAATATCGATGGATACTCCTCCTTGCCTCCAAACGCCCCACCCGTTGTCGATTGAATTACTTGAATTCGAGAGCCGTCCCAGCCAAAAGCCTCTGCAAGGGCGTTCTTAACGTAATAAGGGCATTGCATCGAACCATGGACTGTAATCCGATCGTTTTCAAAGATACCAATTACACCGTTGGTTTCGATATACATCTGCTCCTGATAGCCAGTGCGATATTCCCCCTCAACTATCCTTGCAGCTCCTTCAAAAACGGATTGGACATCTCCCACACCGCAAATATAATCGGCAAATAGATTATCTTCACCGAATATGGGTGGCTTTTCACCGGATAGAGCATCCTCCAGCGTGAAAATTGGATCTATATCCTCGTAGTTTATGACCACCTGCGAAGCAATTTCTGCCAAAACCTCTCTATCTGGTCCAACGACGAGCATTATCGGTTCTCCGATATAATTGACTACACCATCGGCAAAAAAAGGCTGGTCATAGATTAGCATTCGCACGCGGTTCTTCGAGAGCACATCATCCTTGTCAACAATATAATATCCCTCGGGCAAATCGGGAACAGTGATATTCAATATTCTTGCGCGTGGGCGTGTCGATCGAACGGTTACAGCCTCGATCATTCCATCTAACCGATAATCGGCTATATATTTGGCTTTTCCGGCACATTTATCGAGCGCATCGACGCGAATAATTGGCTGACTGATATTACCCATAATTTCTTCTTAGTTTTTCATAATCCAAGGGCGAATCGATATCTATTAATATTCCTCCATCTTCCACTTCGATGAAAAAAGGAGATTTTTTATGTATAAAGACTCGAAGATTCGATTCGTCAGATTCGGCAAGTATATCCGAAATCAAGCTTGAATCAAATAGAACCGGATGGCCTTTTCTGCCATGGTATTTTGGTATGATTATTTTATCTTTATGTTCGAGCATATTTAACATCGTCGAAGATTTTACCGAGGGAATATCCCCGGGCAATAGGAAAAATCTCTCAGCGGAGACTTCCGCTATTCCAATCTTCACAGATGTGAACATACCCATTTCAAATTTGGTATTACAAATAAGCTCAACTTTTGGTATATCACAAACCAACTGGGTCAATTCTTTAAAATTGTATCCTCCAACAAGAATAATTCTATCCGCCAGAGAAGCTACAGACTCGATAGTTCTTATTATAACCGGCTTGCCACCCAAATCGAGACCCGGTTTGAACGCTCCCATCCGGCTCGAATAACCTGCAGCCAGTATTACGGAATCCACACTCAAACTATCTCCTCGATGCTAGTAATCGGCTCTATGCCGAATTCGACTATTCTCTGTGCCGAATCTATATCTTTAAGACCGTTACCTGTAATAAGCAGAACAACGGTTTCCGATTTATCCAATCGATCTTTGATTTTAAGGAACCCCGCAAATGACGCCGATGCTGCCGGTTCGGCGAATACTCCTGTTTTCCTAGCCAATTCATGCTGTGCAGAGAGTATCTCTTCATCGGAAACACGAACACAAACACCCCTGTGTTTTATCAGATATGAAAGCGCGCGCAATCCCGCGCGCGGAGCATCGACGCAAATAGAATCGGCGACGGTTGTCGAAGGTTTAAACTCATCAAAATCGCCGCTTTCTGATGCGCGGCTAATAGCATCGCTACCCTCGGCTTGAATAGCGTATATCATTGGCATTTTGTTCATTATGCCGCAAGATATTAAGTCTTCGAAGCCCTTGTAAACACCCGATAAGATAACACCATCGCCTACCGGCACGAAAAGCACATCGGGCGCGCGTCCTAATTGAAAGAAACATTCAATAGCCACCGTCTTCTTGCCTTCGATAGTCATAGGATTGAATGCAGTGTTTCTGCAAAGAGAGCCTGTAATACGAGAATACTCGAGTGAGAGCTCGAAAGCTCGATCATAATTGCCATCGACTCGAATGACGCGCGCACCATATTGAAGCGCCTGGACTAACTTGGCCTCGGGGGCCTTTTTCGGCACAAAAACGGTTACTGAAAGGCCTGCCGAAGCGCCTATACCCGCCATCGAAGAACCAGCATTACCAGTCGAGGCAACCGAAATATCTTTTAATCCAAATTTACGCGCGAAACCAGCGACCAGATATGAAGCTCGGTCCTTTAAAGAACCGGTAGGATTGAGCGAATCGTTTTTTAAAAATAGTCTCTCAAAACCTGTTTCCTCATTTAAAATAGATGGCTGCCAAAGCGGCGTGTCTCCGACAGGTATCTCCGGCAAAAAAGCGCTTTCTATAGGAAGAAAATCCCAAATAGACTTTGCTGAAAAAGCCTTGGGGAAAACCATTTTGACATCGAGAATGCCCTTTAATGGTTTGTTAGGCAATTGCTCTCGCGAACATAAATCGCAAACCATATTCTCAGAAGTTATTGGGAATTCCTTGCCGCACTCTGAACATATATATTTTGCTTCTAAAATCCGGTCACCTTTCCCATAGTAAGTGTGAGAATAGCTTTCGAAGTATGAAGACGATTCTCCGCTTCATCGTATATAATTGAATTAACACTATCTAGAACATCGTCGGTAACTTCCTTGCCCCTATCGGCCGGAAGCGCGTGCATGACCTTAGCATCAGGCCTTGCCAGAGAGAAGCGTTTAGCATCGCATATCCAATCCTTGTGTCGCTCGAGATTTGCCTTCATAGCTTTAGAATGTTTATCATCGTCGATATATTCGTCAAAACCACCGAAACCTCCCCAATTCTTGGGAATAACTACATCCGCGTCTCGTATGGCTTCCTCCATGTCATTATAAACTGTGATCTTACCGCCATTCTCGCTTGCGTTATTTGCCGATCTTTTCAGAATATCTTCCATTAATGGAAATTCTGGAGGATTTGCGATTGCGACATCCATGCCGAAGCGCGGAAAGAGCAACGCCTGTGATTGTGGGACTGACAGTGGTTTGGCGTGTGATGTTGCATAAGCCCAAGTAACAGCGACCTTCAGGCCAGACAGGTTTTCGCCAAATTTTTCCTTAATCGTCAACAAATCGGCGATAGCCTGAAGTGGGTGATAGATGTCATCCTGCATCGAGATAAGTGGCACGCTAGATTCTGCGGCAATTTCCGAAAGGTATTTATTCCCGATACCATAAAAGCAGTTTCGTATCGCAATGGCCTCGCCCATTCGCGAGAGCACCTGTCCTGTGTCGCGAGCGGTTTCACCATGTGATATTTGCATCTTATCTGCATTCAAGTCATGCGCATGTCCGCCCAACTGGGTCATCGCAGCTTCCATAGAATTTCGCGTCCGAGTGGATTGCTCGAAAAAGATCATGAAAAGGGTTTTATTCTTAATGTAATCCGTGATTACACCCTTTTTACGGAGTTCTTTCAATTCCATAGAGAGAGAAAGCGTTTCTTCTATTTCGTCTTTCGACCAGTTATCGAAAGTAATCAGGTGTTTTCCTACAAGTTCGCTCATTGTTAAAGCTCCTTCGTAAGATGAAATGGCAGTTCGGCGTAAAAGGCAGCCGCAATGTTAAGATGTTCCCGAGATGTGGTCTCATTCGGTGCGTGAGCAGCTGTTTCGTTGCCCGGCCCGAATCCAATAGTCGGAATTCCATGCCTCCCGGCTATGGATACACCATTTGTAGAAAATACCCATTTATCCACTATGGGTAAATGGCCAAGAACCACCGAAGCCGCCGAGATTCCGCCTTTAGTAAGTGGGTGGTCGATTGGTGTTTTCCAAGAAGGGAAATATGCCAAAATTGGATGTGAGACACCCGTGTAACTCTTTTTATTATACAATGGGACTTCGACTGAAGCCTCCTTCGGCAACAACTCGCTCACTTCACTCAACGCTGACTTTTTCGTTTCACCCCAGGTAATTCGACGGTCGAGGTGCATTCTGCAAATATCCGGCACAGCACATAGCGATGGAGACTCCGATCGGATTTGAGTAACAGCAACAGTTCCTTTACCGAGGAAATTATCCGTAGCAAGCCTTTCATTGAGTTTCTCGATATCAAGAGCAATTTTAGATGCGATATAAGCTGCATTCACACCGCGTTCCGGCGCTGAGCCGTGTGCAGAGATACCTTTTATCAGTATTTCCATCTCCATTCGCCCACGATGCCCTCTATATAGGGCTAAATTTGTGGGTTCCGTAATAACCGCGAAATCTGGAATTAGCCCCTCTTTCTCTATCATATAATCCCAACACAAACCGTCGCAATCCTCCTCCATAACAGTGAAAGTAAATACCATCTTGAACGGCAATTCGTCCTCGACCTCGGCCAGCATACGCGCGGCTGTTACCATAGATGCAGCCCCGCCTTTTTGATCCGTAGTTCCTCGGCCACGCACCTGAGAATCTGTTATCTCCCCCGAAAAGGGGTCCCAGTTCCATTGGCATAAATTCCCCGTATCGACAGTATCGATATGTGCATCGATGGCAATAATTCGTGGGCCGTGTCCCATACAAGCTACTAGATTACCCAAGCCGTCAATTTTACAATTGCACACACCCGAGGCCTCGAGTATGTCTTTAAGTTCGCGAATAACATGTTCTTCTCCGCAACTTAAGGATTTTATTTTTACTATTCTTGAAAGCGTTTCAGCAGTGAAATCCGCCAGCCGACTAGCTTCGGCAACATAATTCTTTCTCATCTTTCCTTCAGTTCTAAAGCCGAAAATTTACAGAAACTCGCACAAAAACCGCATCCGATACATTTTGTTAGATCGACACAGCATTTTCGGTCGATGACCGCAAGCGCGCCCTGCACGCATCTTTTTACACAAGCGCCACATGCCTCACATTTCTCGGGATCAACACTCATTCGGACATCACGTGATAGCCGTGCAGCAGATTTTATTTCATTATCGTAAAGGCCGATAATCTCGTTTACAGAAGTGAAATCGTGTGCATCGAGCCAACTGTCTATCTCGCCCACGATTTTACCATATATACTGTGCCCCTCGCGAATAGCCGCAGAACATACCTGCACCGCCGAAGCTCCGGCCATTAAAAATTTAACAGCATCCTCGCCCGAACTCACACCCCCAACACCGATGACCGGTTTATCCTGAACCTGAGTAAGTGTATTGACTATGCGAAGTGCAATAGGGGTTATAGGCGGGCCGGACATCCAACCATAGCCAGTTTGAGAACCAAGAAAAGGCACCCGTTTTTCTATATCGAAATCCAGTGTTGGCCCAAAGGAATTAACCGCGACAAAACCATCGACATGAGGAGATACAGCTTCGGCAAGTCGTTCTATCTCTGGAAAATTCGGAGATACTTTCATGAATATCGGTAAAGATACGGCCGCTTTAAGCCTCGAAGCAATCTCCACAATCGGATCGACAGAACTCCCGACATAATGTGTAGAAAACTCGATAGCATCGGGTGAAAGCTCGCGTTCGAGCATTGGACCCAACAATTCAACCTCATCGGCTCTGTATCCAATGGAAGCAATTATGGGCACACCCAACGATCTGATTTTCTGGCAATCAAATATAAAATCCTCGGCGGGTATCTCTGACCAGGTTTCGCAATTAACCAAACCCCGACATTCGGTATTGTGTATTGTAGGTCTTGGATCTTCAGCGGGTTTTACTGAAATCGTTTTTGTAACTATGGCACCGACACCGCTTTCCGCTGCCGCGAGCATTTGCGTCGCAGTTCGAACATTCGGCCCTGCCGCCGGCATAACCGGATTCTTAAACTCTATCCCACATATTCTCGTCGATAAATCAGCCATAAAACCTCTCGTGTAATTTTTTAGCAACTTTCCGGGCGGAAACAACTATCTCAAACTCATCGATACCTGTCAATTCACCCTCTTTTAGAATTATTCTTCCGTTTGCTATAGTCCAATAAGCCCTTGCATTTTTCGCGCCGAAAATCAGATGAGCAACGACATTGTCGCTATTTATCGGTGTTACCGGTCTATAATCGAGCACTGCAATATCCGCCGGCGAACCGATAGTTAGACCGCCACAATTCGGGAAGAATTTCTGAACCAGTAATCTTCGATTTTTAAAAATTGCGTAACCAAGCTCATCAAATACCGACTCCTCATTACTTCCATGAAGAAATTGGAAGCGCGCCTGTGAGATAATATCGCCAGACATGCCATCGGTACCGAATAAATAATCGGGTATGCGCTCTCGGTTCATCGCACCAACCCGGTTATTCCAATTAGATTCCGGGTTTGTCACTATTAAGGGTTTTGTATCATTGATAATCTGATAATCCTCCTCAGATAAATGGACACAATGAGCTAAAATTGAGCGGTTATCTAAAAGACCAAATTTGGCTATTCTTTGCACGGGACCATCGTAACCCAGTGAACGGCAATATTTAAAATCGTCTTTAGCTTCGCCGCAGTGTATGTGAATAGGCATATCAGAAGGTTTGCAACCAGCAATTCGAGCGAGAGACTTATCACAGAGTGTGAAGTTAGCATGAAGCCCAAACATCCCTTTAATATTATCTGAATCTCTGTGTTTTTCGAAAAAATCTATGTTTTCGGCAATATGGTCTGAAATATCGATTGTGCCATCACGCTCAGAGGTCTCGAAGCAAAGGACTCCACGAATACCAAATTCCTCGAAAACACTCTCGATAGTTTCTAGGCTTCCGCGTACGAAACCCATCGAAGCATGGTGGTCGAAAATCGTGGTTACACCATGTTTAATCGAATCGATAATCCCGATTCTCGCCGAAACAGCGATAGCTTCTTCATCGAGGATAGAATCGAGTCGCCACCAGAGATTATTCAGAATTCCAGCAAATGTCGAGGTTTCGCCGCGAGGGACAAGAGCGGTCGCCAACGCTGAATAAAGATGAGTATGAGCATTTGCCAACCCTGGGATTATAAGCCTTCCACCCACATCTATGGAATAGTCGGCAAGGGCGGAGATTTCGTCCGAAAAGCCAATACGCGCTATTTTTCCGCTTTCGATAAGCATACCACCATTTTCCACGAATATGCCTTCGCAATCTGTAACAACACCATTAATAAGCGCATATTTTTTCCTTTGTTGCATCATGTTCCGCACGACCTCATTAAATATCGCCCGAAACCCCTCTGCACCTCAATACCCGAATCACAGTCAAAAATAATCTTTCCGCGAAGCATCGTTTTTACAAGTTTCCCTTTAAACTCTTTTCCTTCGAATGGTGTAACCTTGCCCTTAGATAAGAAATTTTCACCCCTTACTTTCCAACTGGAACCCAAGTCAAAAAGCGCAAAATCGGCATCCTTTCCAACCTCGATGGAACCTTTCCGGTCAGATATACCGTAGCGCCGAGCCGCCGCTGTGGAAGTTACCTCGACGAGTCTGCTTAATCTGATTTTTCCTGCTAAATATCCCTCAGAGACCATAAAAGGTAACATAGTGCCGCTTCCCGGTATGCCTGAGTAGTCGGTCCATATTGAGCCGGTTTTCTTTTCGGATGTGGGACACGGGGCATGGTCGGATGCCACAAAAGAAATCTTCCCTTCTGCTAGAGCTTGCCAAAGAGCAGCTATATTCCCCTCGGATTTAACTGGCGGTGTTACTTTTAGAGCCGAACCAAGGAGTGAGAAATCATCGAGTTCGAAGGCCAGATAATGAGGTGCAGTCTCGCCGCTAATATCACCCTCACCGACCATAGAAGCACATGAACCCGCACTAAGGTGAACTATATGTAATTGAGCACCAACATAATGTGCTATAGCCACAGCACTGGAAACCGCGATTTCCTCGGCAATTTCTGGCCTGGAAAAGTAAAAGGCCTCTGGGCCATCATCGAGCTTGCTTATCTGCTTAGTTGCCGATTCTATATAATCGAAATCCTCCGCATGGAGCAAAACCGGGATACCCAACACTTTAGCCTCTTCGAGCACACACTCGAATCTAAAATGATCCAGTCGTCCAAAAGATTCCATCCCTGAGATAAAATAGGTCTTGAACCCAAGAACATAACGCGCGAGCTTCCTCATATTCAGGGGGAAATCCTCGTCGAAAGACTGCATGGATACACCGCCGAAGAGGCCGTAATCGATTATAGCTTTGGGGCTTATCACGTCAAGTTTCTTCGTGAGGTTTGCAACTGAGGTGACCGGTGGAATAGATGTGCAGGGCATATCTATTACTGTTGTTATACCTCCAGATGCAGAAAAGCAGGTAGCAGTGAAAAAATCCTCACGTTCGGTGAAACCCGGGTCGTTGAAATGGACATGCGGATCAATCCCCCCGGGAAGAACAAGTAACCCGTCGGCATCAACAATGACATCACCATCGATGAACTTCCCTATCTCCACAACAATTCCATCCACGATACGAATATCCGCACGCACCGGTTCATCATAATCCGGTAAAGCCAGCATTCCTCCGCGAATTATCAAATCACGCCCTCCTCAACCATCCTACGATAGACACGCTCTTGAGTAAAAGGCATTTCTAGCATGCGAACACCAATAGCATCGAAGATAGCGTTTGCTATAGCCGGTCCTGGGCCATTAATCGCAATCTCACCTGCGGATTTTGCCCCGAAGGGACCCGTTTTCTCGTAAGAATCGGCAATTATGGTTACCATTTCCGGAAGATCACGGGTGTTATATATCTTATAATCCCAGAAACTCGGATTTGTCATCTTACCAGAGGAGTTGAATATATACTCTTCGCAAAGGGCATAGCTTATCCCGTTGAGCGTTGCGCCCTCGACCTGGCCTTCGGCCAGTTTAGGATTAATTGGTTGACCGCAATCGATTGCCGACACGAATTTTATTACATCAACCTTACCAGTTTTAATATCAACTTCGACTTCGGCGAATTGAGCAATAAAAGGTGGAGGTGATTCTGTGCCAAAATAAGAGGCCGATGCTTGAATCTGAAATTGGTTTGTCTCGTAAAACGCGCGAGTGCATATATCACTATAAGTGACAAACTCATCCCCACCAAAACGGCGAACCCGGTCATGATGGAGGTAAAGTTCAACCGCTGAACATTTCAGTATCTCCCCCGCAACCTGAAGTATCTGATCACGCACCTTTTCAGCACACAGCCTAACTGCATTACCAGAAACATATGTGGTGGAAGAGGCATAAGCGCCTACATCGAAAGGAGTGAGATCGGTATCTGAAGAACGAACAATTAATTTTTCTACAGAAATGGAAAGCACCTCGGCTGCAATTTGGGCTAGGACGGTGTCCGAACCGGTGCCTAAATCGGTCGCGCCCATATGAAGATTGAACGAACCATCCTCGTTCATTTTCATATGCGCACTTGCCATATCTACACGCGGAATACCGGAACCTTGCATCGAGACAGAAAGCCCTACACCCTTAACCTTGTCTCCGACTCGAATACGCTTATCCCGTATTTTATACCAGTCGATGGCCTTTGCCCCTCTATCTATACATTCTGTGAGGCTACAGGAGTTAATATATTGCCCGACTCCCTCTTTTCCCTCTCCGAGGGCCGCAAAAACGGGTGAGGTTTCACCTATTTTAATAGTCCTATTCTTGCAATACTCAAGTATGTCCTGATTAATTCCCCTTGTGATCATATCGATAATCTGGCAATATGCGAAATAGCCCTGTGTTGCGCCATAACCGCGATAGGCCCCCCCAATCGGTAAATTAGAATAAACCGAAGTCCCTTCGAAATGAATATTCTTAATTTTGTTGAACAAGGGAAGCACCTTAGAACCGGCGTTCGAAAGGACAGTCAAAGCGTGACTACCATATGCGCCAGTGTTCATAAGTGCCTTCATTTCGAGCGCGGTTATCTTGCCGGAATTCTTAACGCCAGCGCGTATCGTCACACGCATGGGGTGCCTTGTGCGCGAAGAAATAAATACTTCTGAACGATTAAAAATAGCCTTTGATGGTCGGTGCGTCTTCCATGTTGTAAAGGCAACCACTTGCTCTAAAAACACCTCCTGCTTGCCTCCAAAACCACCACCTATTCGAGGTTTTATAACTCTTATAGCGCCAATTGGAATACCTAGTGTATGTGATACTATACGCCTAGCATGAAATGGAACCTGTGTTGCTGTAATGATCACTAATCTGCCGCGCTCATCAATATAGGCTAAGGCTGAATGCGGTTCTATAGCACAGTGGCTCGCATACTGCGTTCGAAAAGTTCCATCGACAATGAATTCAGCTGACTCGAAACCTTTTTGCATATCCCCAAATTTAATCTCAGCCTTGGCGGCGATATTTTTTTCGGGAATAAAGGCAGTCGGGATAGGCATATATTCCTCACCAAAATGAAGCCTTGGGGCATCGTCGTCCATCGCCTTTTCGTAGTCAAAAAGTGGGTCCATCTTTTCGTATTCAACCTCGATGGCATTAACTGCTCTCGTCGCTATTTCCGGCGAATCGGCTGCAACAGCCGCTACCCTGTCACCCACAAAACGGACTATATCTTCGAAAATATAGGTATCATATGGTGAGGGCTCGGGGTAACCCTGTCCTGCTGTGGTGTGCAACTTGCCCTTGGCGTTACCGTAATGCATGATTTCAGCCACTCCGGCAATCTTGCTTGCATTGCTCGAGTCTATTTTTATTATCCTTGCAAAAGCGTGGGGTGAGTATTTAAAGGCTATAAAAAGCGGATTTGTAAGAGGAAAATCATCCACAAAACGCTCATTACCCGTTGCGAGAGCAAGAGAGTCAATCTTTTTAACCGATTTACCGATGCTATTAAAATCATTCATTTTCGTTCATCCTTTTCGCGGCAAGTTTAACAGCATCGATTATCTTTGAATAACCGGTGCAGCGGCATAGATTGCCATCGAGGGCTGTTTTTATTTCCTCATCCGATGGATTGGGATTCTTTGTGAGAAGAGCGTGAGTCGAAAGCACCATTCCGGGTGTGCAGAAACCGCATTGAACCGCGCCGGCATCTACAAAGGCTACTTGAATGGGGTGTGGATTATGGATATCCCCTATTCCTTTTACAGTCAATATTTTACGCCCCATGGTCTGCGCAGCGAAACACTGACACGAATTAACCGGCTTGTCATCGAGTAGAACCAGACACGCACCACAATCTCCCTCTTTACACCCCTCCTTAACCTCTACAAAACCGTTATCCCGCAGAACTCTTAGTAGTGTTGCTTGCGAAGCAAATTCTATTTCACACACCGAGCCGTTTATATCGAATGAACCTCTCATATTCTATCCTTTTAAAATTTTGGCAAGCCCGCGTTCGAGTTCTATCTCGAAGAGCTTTCGAAGGTATTCGGGAGTTCCGAGGGGCTTTTTCCCGAACTTAATATCTGTTTTTTTTCCTATACCGATGAGATTGATTTTGCTTATGGGCTTATCTCTCAGAATTTTCTCTATTTCGGTTAGCCTCTTGAATTTATTTTTACAACCAACCACAATTATTCGGCAGTCACCGATTTCATCGCCCTTAATGTCGGCGAGAATCGAAATATTAAACGACGAATAATCGAAATTCGTTCGTTTGGCGGAGTAGAAATAAGATTTCCAGCCCTTTTCGAGGAATTTTACTCCTAAAATAAGTCTCTGCGTGCGTTCGTTATCCGCGAGATACTGCTCTATTGGAATAGCCCTGGGTTCACCATCGAAGATAACGACTTCCGCTTCGTGTGCCACCAGCGGCCCGATAACATTCGACCACATCGGGAAAGCAGCTATGCTCCCTCCTATCGTTATATGATTCCTAAGAGGAGTGGAGGCCGAACTCGTTAACGACTTCACTATAAGCGAGTCCCTACCGAGATACTCGATGACTTGGCTGAATCTCGCCATAGCGCCGATTTTTACTATTCCATCATCTATTGTAATTTTCTCCTCTAGCGCTCCATTTAGATCAACCATTTTTTCTATTTTAGATAGATCCCTTTTCAAAAGCCATGTTCCACCGGCACAAAGGGTCGAGCCACCTTTAAACGCGGCAAGAACTTCCTTTTGCGACGAGGGAAATTCCCATTTCATTTCATTAATATCCATGCATTCAGCTCCACTTGTGATTATCCATTTAATCATGAAAAATAATTCTTTGAAAATTCTAAGTCAAGGTAAATTGTTTAGTATAATATTTAATTGAATTCATTTAAAGCTAACAAATATCAAATATTCTTCTACTACTCAGGCTTGCGCTCACACAATTAATTGGCGGCATTTCCGACTATTATTCACCGTTAAATAGCTTATACTACAATCTAAAACATATTTCAAAAACCACTTCAAAAAGGACAGTATAATGATTATATAATTTATTGCTTTTAGGAGGTTTAATGTTTGAAATTAAGATATTTAAAGAAAAAGACCGAACGACGGTAGCGAGAAGATATAATTCGAAAGCCTATCCCGATGTGCCTTGGTTCGATTTTGCTACAGAGCTTACGAAACTTGGACATCTAAGTAAAGAATGGGGTATAGTCGAGTATCTCTCCGAACGAGAATGGGATCCTGAAGATCACGATTACTATCTTCTTTTGGAAGTTCATGGCGAAATTAAAATCGAACCACCGTTTGAGAAACGTATTCTCCACGGGGGTAAGGTAGCATCTATTCTACACAGAGGCGATTTTTCCTGCCTCGAAAAACCATACACTCGTCTTTTAAATTGGATCGAAGAAAATGGCTACCATATTTCGGGAAATCTGCGTAAAATACATCTTCGCTGCCCACGAAACACAATCGATACCGAGGGCTTTGTAACTGAATTACAGATACCTATCGACAAAGAAGTAGGCCAATGAAATCTCTGCTTGCTAAGTTCAATGATGGCTCTTCGCGCGCGCTCGCAAAAATTGTCTCGATAATCGAGAACAGAACCGAGGGCTATGAGAAACTGATGGCCGAACTTTACCATAAGCCCAACCAAAACTCATACCGAGTGGGCATTACTGGCCCTCCCGGAGCAGGCAAAAGCTCGCTTCTCGATAGAATAGCCCTTACATCGAAGTATTCCGATTACCCCATCGGCATAGTGGCAATCGACCCAAGCAGTTCTTTCACCGGTGGAGCGATTCTTGGTGATAGAGTTCGAATGCGGGATCTAGCGACAAAAGAGAATATCTATATTCGTAGCATGGCTTCTCGCGGTTCGATGGGAGGTTTATCCGAGGCCACAAAGGATGTCCTTGTGGCGCTTGAGGCCTTCGGAAAAGAATTTATACTTCTCGAAACGGTCGGTGTTGGTCAGGTAGAATTGGATATTATCGATGCTTCCGACACGGTTGTAGTCGTCCTGACCCCAGAATCCGGCGACTCGATACAGGCCATGAAAAGCGGTATTATCGAGATCGCTGATATTTTTGCGGTCAATAAATCGGATAGGGAAGGCGCTGAGTATTTCGCAATGGAACTAAGCACCATTCTCGACTTGAAAGAGCGCACCGATACAAGCTGGATTCCCCCAATAATAAATACTATAGCATCCACCGGCGAAGGGGTGGACGATCTCGTTTCGGCGATAGAATCTCACAAGAAATTCAAACTCAAAACTGGCCTTTTCAAGGCACATCGAATCCGGCAAATACAGCAAAAAATCAAAGAAACCATTATTTCGAGAATTGATATATTTATCGAGAATGAAGGCTTATTGGATAACGATTTGGATCAGATTGCCGAAGATATTATCGTGGGTCAAAACGATCCATATACATTTGTTGACAGCAAATTCCCGATTCGTAAATTCAGACTTATAAAATAATCGAGGATATCAAGAAAGGGCTTTCGGTGCTTCAATGATTCAGGTTTATACAGGCAATGGCAAGGGTAAAACCACAGCAGCACTCGGTTTGGCCTTTAGGGCTTGTGGCCATAGTAAAAAAGTGATCATGATTCAATTCATGAAAGGTGACATCGAATACGGCGAGATCACCGCATCTAAAAAACTGGATGGTTTCTCAATCCATCAGTTCGGTTTACCAACCTTCGTTAAAAAGGGAGAACCTTCACCAGAAGACCTTCGCCTTGCAAAAGCCGGTTTCGATTTTGCAAAGAAAACTATCACCGAGACTAAACACGATATTGTAATCCTCGATGAGATAAATGTCGCTATTGATTACGGCCTTATCGAACTCGATGATTTGCTTAAGTTACTGAACGATGTCCCATCAGATATGGAGATAATCCTCACCGGGAGATATGCAAATCCGGCCATTCTCGAAAGGTCGGACTTAGTCACAGAAATGCGAGAGATAAAACACCCTTATATAAAAGGTGTAGCCGCGCGCGAAGGAATTGAGTTTTAGGAATTATCTTACTGTCATTCCCTCAAAAGCGGGAATCTAGTCTCGATGAAACAAAGCAATTTTCTATTTAGCAGAAATAACAACGAATCCACCGCCGGCTATCTTCGATATTATTTGTGCAGGAATTACTTTACCCAAAGCTGACCCAAGAACCACCGCAAATGCCGAGGATAAAACCAAGGCCAAACCAGAAGCAAAGAAAACTACAAAAGACTTATTGGTTTTACTAGCGAAGAGGAAGCGTTGCAAGTTGCGTTTTATCGCCTAATTCCGCAAGAAAAATAGTCCCGAATGCTACAAAAAAAGTCTTCCAATACATTATTTGCCTTCAGTTTTCGCCTTCTCTTCAATGGTTTTTGAATTTTTATCTTCCGGTTTCGTCTCTCCGGTTTCTATTGTTTTTTCGGGCTTGGAGCCAATTGTTGCTGAAGACTTGCCTTTGCCATAATCGGTGACATACCAACCCGAACCTTTGAATATCACTCCAGAACCTCCGTAAATTACTCTTTTGAGTTCACCCCCACACTTAGGGCAAACACAAAGCGGGCTATCGGAGATCTTTTGAAATTCCTCGAAAACATAACCACAAGCCTTGCATTTGTATTCATAAGTCGGCATAATTACCTTTCTTTTTCGCTATCTCTTCGCCGCTTAACACCATCTTTTCTTTCTCCACAGTTTTCGAGCCAACCGCTCCTAATAGCTGTGAGATTTTCTTTCTCGATAAATCCCGGAACATAAGGTTTTATATCAATAATCGGGGTTTTATCTAGAATATCCAGACCGCTTACCTCGATAAATCTGCCTTCGATTCCAAGGTTTTGTAAAACCGAAATACCCAGACGATTGGGGCGATATGGTGACCTGGTTGCAAACACTCCCCTTTTCTCGTCACCTAAATAAGGATAAGTGAGGAGTTCAAAACCATCCGAGCGGTCGAAAACGAATATTACTGTGATGAGTGAAAATCCCTTTACGTCTTTGAGACCTTCCGTAAACTCCGGGAAAACCTCTATTTTGCCCTGAAATTCGGAATATTTAGGCTGTATTGGGGCCTCGGATTTAGATTTCAAAGGCGAATGGACAACTCCGATGGGTTTTATTTCGAATACTTTCATTTCAATTTACCAACAGACTCAGCAATACGCGGAACTCCGCGTCTAATGTTATCCTCGCTACACGCAAAGGAAAACCGCATATAACAATCCGCGCCAAACGAACCGCCGGGCACAGCAGCGATAAGCGCATCGTCCAAAAGGTAATCCGCAGCATCGAAACAGGATTTAATGGTATCGCCGTTGGGTTTAACCTTTCCCATCCAATTTTTGATATCACAGAACAAATAGAATGCACCATCAGGCACAAAAGGAATGATGCCGGGAACATCCTTTAGGAGTGAAATAAAAAGGTCTCTTCTACTGGAATACTGTGCGACCCAATCAACCATGAATGAGTCATCGCTTTGAAGAGCCACCTCTGCGGCATATTGGCTTATACTCGAGGGACAACTCGTTGTGTGGCTTTGTATTTTACCAGCACGTGAAATCAATTCCGCCGGGGCTGCAGCCCAACCAATTCGCCAGCCGGTCATCGAAAACGCCTTGCTAACACCATTTACTACAATAGTCCGTTCTGCCATTTCAGGAAATGAGAAAGCTATTGAGGAATGTTCTTTTTTATCAAAAATAAGCCTACTATATATTTCATCACTTAATATCCATATATTGGGGTGCTTAAGCAGAACTTCAGCTAACGCCCGAAGCTCAGATTTGGAATAGACTGTGCCAGTCGGATTATTGGGTGAATTTAGCAGCACCATTCGAGTTTTAGGGGTAATATGAGCTTCGAGGAGCTCTGGTGTAAGCTTAAAACCCTCTTCGCGACTAGTTTTTACTATCACTGGCACTGCGCTCGCAAATTTAACTATATCGGGATAACTAACCCAATAAGGTGAGGCGAATATAACCTCCTCTCCCGGATCGACTGAGGTGAGAATAGAAACAGCGATAGCGAATTTTGCACCAGTCGATATTAAAACCTGATTAGGTTTATATTCGACACCCACTTCATGAGCCATCCATTTAGCGACGATTTCGCGTAATTTTGGTGTGCCACTACTTGCTGTATATCCGGTAATATTCTTTTCAATTGCTTCAATTCCTGCCAACCTAACTGGATTTGGCGTATTGAAATCAGGTTGGCCTGCGGAAAAACTTATTATATCAAGACCTTCGGAAACTAATCTTTTAGCTTTTGCGGCTATTGCAAGAGTTGGTGAATTGCTCATCTGCGAGCTTAGAAATGAGTATTTCATAATTCCTCCATAAATATTTTGTAAGGCATTCATTATATTTATGATGTTTGTTCATTCAAAGGATTATTTTCTATTCATTCGGTTCATTGAGCGAAATATTTGCTGCTCTGATAACTTTACCTTTGGCAGAAGAAACCGCTATTATAAAAATTTAACTCTCTATTTATACAAATTGAACCTACAGCCAGTGTAATAGTGATTTATGACTTACACCGGAACATTCAAAAAATTGTCTCGATTAATTCATTTTACATCTCATTCACACCTCTCTTTTACTGACCGGATTCTTCCCTTCGCTTATTACTTGATTTCCTTCCATAAGAAAGTAAATTAAATTTAAACTGAAAGGATAACATGGAAAAATACCCTCTTATTATTGGTAACGAAGAGCTTTATATCGAAAATGCGATGACTGTTTACTCGCCATTCGATGGTAAAAAGGTTGGCGAGGTATGTATAGCCGGCAAAAATGAAATAGAATTAGCGTTGTGTAAAGCACATAGTGCCTTTCCTCTATTCTCGAAAACACATATTAAGTTTCGAGTATCACTTTTAAACAAGATCGATTCCCTCCTCGAGGAACGATCAGAGGAATTCGCTAAAATGATCACTGCCGAATGCGGAAAACCTATTCGAGATGCACGAGGCGAGGTTTCCCGCACGCGCGAAACCTTTAGGCTTTCCGCAGTTGCAGCGCAAGAACATATGGGAGGAAAAGTCATACCCTTTTCGCTTGCCTCAAATGGCGCTGACAAATGGGGTTTCTATCAAAGATTCCCTGCGGGACCTGTGCTTGCAATAACACCGTTTAACTTCCCGCTTAACCTAGCAGCACACAAGATAGGCCCAGCTATCGCGGTGGGTAATCCCTTTATATTAAAGCCAGCCGAACAAACACCTATCACCGGTTATTTACTCGGCAAACTGCTTCTCGATGCGGGGCTTCCGAAGGGAACAGTTTCTGTATTAAACGGCCTCGGTCCCGATGTGGGCGAACCCATGGCTAAAGACGAACGAATAAAGGTTGTCACATTCACCGGTAGCCCGGTTGTTGGTGCACATTTATCAAAAATATGTGGAATAAAACACACCGCGTTCGAGCTTGGCTCGAACGCGGCCGTCTATGTCCACCACGATGCCGACCTCATGCGCTCCGCCGACAGGATAATCTCCGGTGGTTTCGCCAATGCCGGCCAGATATGTATCTCGACACAACGAGTTTATGCCGATTCTAATATTTTCGACGAGCTTATCGACCTTATTCTCATCGGAACTAAGTCTCTCAAAGTTGGCGATCCGAAGGAAGAACTAACCGCAATTGGACCAATGATCTCCGAGGAAGCTGCCGAACGCGCAAATCTATGGTTAAAAAAAGCAGTCTCTCTCGGCGCTAAAATTCTAATCGGAGGCAAAAGACGCGGGACGCTTTTTTCGCCCACTGTAATCACAGAAATCCCGGACGAATGTGAGCTCGCGCGCGAAGAGGTCTTTGCCCCGATAATAGCCGTGAACTCCGTAGCTTCCGCCGATGAAGGCTTATTCAAAATTAGCGATACCAAATATGGTCTTCATGCAGCAATCTTCACAAAAGATATAGATTTGGCTCGAAAAGCCTTTGAAAATATCGAGGTTGGCGGAATTATTATCAATGATATTCCAACATTTAGAGCCGATCTTATGCCCTACGGCGGCACAAAGCTTTCTGGCATAGGCCGTGAAGGCCCGGAATTCGCCATAGAACATATGACATACTGGAAAAACTTTGTCGTCCACAAAAACGAAAATAACTGATAATGACTTAAGAAACCTGAATATATAACAGCTTCTCGACTACCTTTAATACTTGCGCTGTCTTTATTTCTATAAAAACAAATATCTTTTATGGAAATCGAGAAGATTTTTGAATATAATAAGAAGGATTTTTGAAATTTTTTATTGTTAATAAAAACACATAGAAATTTTACGAAAGGGATTTAGGCCAAAGGGCCAAATTTTGAATCGATTCGGGCGTCCGCCCCAAGTGGGAGGAAAGTCCGGGCTCGTGAAGCTAGCGTGCCGGGGATAATCCCGGGCTTATAGTAGTTTGCTTTAGGACGGAAAGTGCCACAGAAACTATACCGCCTCAATTATTCGGGGTAAGGGTGAAAAGTGTGGGATTAAGACCCCACTCGGCTTGTTGAAAAACACTGCCGTGGTAAACCCCGCGTCGAGCAAGGCCAAATAGAAGGATAGGGGTGGCTTCCCCCTTTGATCCTCGGGTAGGCCGCAGAAGTGTCGAGGTAACTCGGCATACAGATAGATGGACGCCCCCCATTACAGGGGACAAAATCCGGCTTATAGAATCGGTTCAATTCTCGATAAGTTTCTATGATAAATATGAAAGGGGTTCCATAATGAAATGGACCCTATCTGAGCAGGTCAATCCAAGACTCGCAAGAGAGCTTGCGAAAGAGCTTGAAGTTCCCCGAATAATTAGCCAAATTCTGGTTAATAGAGAGGTTTCCACCGCTGAAGCGATGAAAACCTTTTTTTATCCAACATTAGAAAATCTTCTCGATCCAATGGAACTTCCGGGCATGGAGAAGGCAGTTAAACGAATTATTTCTGCTTTAGCTAATCGAGAAAAAATAGTTATTTTTGGAGATTATGATGTAGATGGAATAACTGCTACCGCACTTCTATATCTCGTCCTCACACGCTTTGGTGGCGATGTCGAATGGTATCTTCCCGACAGAGTCGAAGAGGGCTATGGCCTCAGCAAAGGTGGCATTGACAACGCAGTGGAGAAGGGCGTTACGCTTCTTGTTTCTGTCGATTGCGGCATTACCGGAATAAAGGAGGTAGCATACGCTACCTCTGTGGGAGTAGATTGCGTTATTACAGATCACCACGAACCAGCAGAAGTGCTTCCCGATGCTGTTGCACTTGTCGATCCAAAACTTGGCCCAGAAGACTCTCCTTCAAGGGAATTAGCTGGAGTCGGTGTGGCGTTTAAAGTCGCCGAAGCACTTTTCGATGAGCTTCACGAAGACAAGAGCGCCCTCTTTGAACACCTCGATCTCGTGGGCCTCGGCACAATAGCAGATATAGTTCCACTTGTAGGGGAAAATCGCATACTCGCCAAGTTTGGGCTTAGGCAAATCGAATCAACCAAAAAACCCGGTTTGAAAAGCCTTCTTCAGGTTACAAGCCTATGGGGCACAGAGCTTTTTAGCTGGAACATTGTTTTTGTTCTTGCACCACGCCTTAATGCAGTCGGAAGGATCGGCTCTGCTGCGAGCGCCTTTAAATTGCTTACTACACACGATACAATGCAGGCCGCTCAAATGGCTCGCGTTCTCGAAGAAGAAAATAAAAAACGAAAAAAACTAGATGAACAGATTTTTGAAAGCGCTGTGGATTTGGTCGAAAACACCGTCGATCTCGAAAACGAAAAGGCTATTGTAATTGACTCTTCAGATTGGCACGTAGGAGTGATAGGTATCGTAGCTAGCAGACTCGTAGAAAAATATCACAGACCTTCTGTTCTTATCTCCACTGCCGAGGGCGAGGGACAAGGAAGCGCAAGAACTATATCGAGTTTCCACCTCCTAGATGCTATTAAAGACTCAAGTGAATATCTTGAAAAATTCGGTGGCCACAAATATGCAGCCGGTCTATGTATAAAACCAGAAAAAATCGAGGATTTTCGAAGAGAGTTCCTACGTGTAGCTAGAGAGAGACTCACCGATAATGACCTAGAACCACAACTGAAAATCGATGCCAAAATCGACGTTTCTGAAATCGATATGCAACTGCTCGATTGGCTGAAACTCTTCTCTCCATACGGCCCAAAAAATATGCGGCCAATATTCTCAATTACTAACGCCGATCTATTCGAGCAAACACGAACAGTAGGAAAAAACCACCTTCGCTTTAGAGTAAAAACCGGGAAAAAAGCTATCGATGCTATAGCATTCGGTTACGGTGAAATGAAATATGCAATCGATAACGCTATTGAACCAATAAACTTAGCTTTCGTTATCGAATCAAACGATTACTATGGATATCCTCAACTCCAACTCAGAATAAAAGATATATTTATCGGGGATTTGCAACTCTAGAAATGAATACAAATTAAACCATTTCTAGCAAATAGCTTTAAGCCAATACAAAAATAAGCTCTGCAAATAATAACCAATATTGAGCACTGGCGCGGGCTGGGACGCTATAATAAAACTTGCCAAAACTTGCAATTTTTATTACAGCGAGGAAAAAGGGCGAGGATTTTTGCACAATTATATGATGCTGACAGCGCCATAAAATCGGAATAGCAAAAATCGTGACAGCGCCGTCGTAGGAACAAAAAAATCTGCTAAAAAATATATCCCGTTTATGCGATATATCCGCCCCCGGCAACTCTGTCGCCGCTATAGAATACAGCGGACTGTCCGCGTGCAGGAGCGAATAAATCCTTTTCAAGGTTGATTATTGAAGCTTCCTCTCCCGTTCGTCTAACATTCCCAAAAATTGTCTCCCCAAGATGGCGTATCTGAATCAAATACCTCTTTTCTTCACCAATATCGAGTTTATCGTGGAAGATTGTCCCGGTGGTTATTATTTCTTTACACATCAATGCGGACCGTGGACCGAGTATCACTCTTGAATCAATTGAATCCACATCGACAACATAAAGCCTACCTTCCGAGGACGCTACTCCCATTCCTCTTCTCTGTCCAGGTGTAAAACCAACCCAACCATTATGTTGCCCAAGCTTCTCCCCTGTCAAATCAACGAATTCTCCCGGATAGTTCTCGATACCCGACATCGAAAGAAACTCAACTAATTTCCCCTTCTTAAAAAAGCATACATCATTTGATTCGCGTCTATCTGAGGAAGGTAAGGCCATCCCCCGAGCCAAAATCTGAACATCGCTTTTCAAGAATCCCCCAAGTGGAAATAGAGTCCTTCTAATCCACTTCTTAGGAACCCGATAAAGAAAGTAAGATTGATCTTTTTTATCATCTAAACCTCGAAAAACAAAACCATCTGATGCCCGCGCAAAATGGCCGGTAGCTAATAGTTTAATACCTAAATCTTCAGCAATCTTAACCAGACCACCCCATTTCATCTTAACATTGCATTCGATACATGGATTTGGAGTCGAACAGTGCGAATAAACCTCGATAAAGTTCCGTATAATAGATTCTTCAAAGTGCCCGCGCATGTCCACTACCAGATGAGGAATATCCAGTAATTCCGCTGAAGCCTTTGCATCAGAAATAGATTGATTATCGCTTATAAAATCGAATGTTACACCGATAACCTCTGCTCCGCGTTCTTTAAGGAGATATGCTGAAATCGATGAGTCTATTCCACCGGACAGAGCAACAAGAACCTTCCGTCCTTTTAAATCTCTGTCCAAAGGGTCGAAATTGAGTGAAGTCATTGGGTGAAATTGCGCCCGAACAGCTTGATACAATCTGGATGCTCTTCAATATTGCCATTTCGTTGCCAGTATTTACATATTGCTCTTCGAAGGGCATCAATGCCTATAATACTACAATGAACCTTCATTGGTGGTAGGCCGCCTAGTTCATCCACTACGTCACCTCGAATAATAGCAAAGGCCTCATCTAAGGTCTTGCCTTTTGCCATATCGGTGATAACGCTCGACGAAGCGATAGCCGCAGCGCACCCAAAGGTTTTGAATTTTATATCGACGATTATATCGCCTTCGATTTTTAGATCAAAACGCATCATATCACCACAAAGTGGATTGCCGGCATTGCCCGTAGTAGAAGCATCTGGGATCTCGCCAACATTGTGGGGGTTGGCAAAATGGTCTATTACCTTTTTTGAATACAGATCATTCTTCATTATTGATTTCCTCGAGTCTTTCTCGTGAAATCGTCAAATCGGGATCGAGTTCAAGGGCGCGTCTAAAATACCCCCTAGCTTTTTCATCTTCGCCAGTTTCATGCAAAACAACGCCGATATGCTCCAAAATAACAGGATCCACAATCTTTGAAATTCTCTCGGCCTGAAATAGTTTTTCAAGCGCAAAGTCATACTGTCCTTTTTTATACAATAGCCAACCATAGCTATCAATAAAAGAAGCATTATTGGGTTCTTGCTTCAAAGCAAGAGATATAAGACTATCCGCTATCTCAAAATCCTGCTCTTCTTCAATCAGGAGATATCCTAAATAATTTGCACTGAGTGGATCCCCCGGAATAAGCTCTATAAGCTCCTTAAAGGTCGCAATAGCGGAATCCCGTATCCCGAGTCTCTCGTAAGCGTCCCCGATACCGAAAAATGCCTGCGCGTTTTGAGGCTCGAATTCAACAACATCTTTATAGAGCTTTATTGCTTTTCCATAATCCTTATCTCGCGAGTAAACGACACCTTTATAAAAAATTAAATCGACGTTATCTGGATAGTTTATCTGGGCTTCTTCGAGTATTTCTATCGCTTTTTGTGCGCTATCGATCTGAGAATAGGCCAATGCTAAGTCTATATATAGGCCAGGATTAGTCTCCTTATCGAGGATAATCTTGTATTGCTCTATGCTTTTACGGGGCATCCCCAATTCAAAGTATGCTCTTCCAAAATAGACCCGTGCATCGTTATCATCTGGAGACGCATTTAAAAATTCCTGAAAATATTTTATTGCACCTTCATAATCCTCGTTAGAGAAGGCTAAAAAACCCGCCTGTCTTACAATATCCATATCTTCCGGCGAATAATCGAGATAGCTCTTAGCCATCTCATAGGCATTATCAAACTTCGCGAGTTCAACATACTTGTTTATAAGTGTTCTACGAAGGTCTATATCTCGGGGATTTTTCCTCAAATATATCTCTTCGCATTCGATGGATTTCTCGAATTCGCCCATTTTTCCATAAGCTGTCGCAAGCCCAATATAAGCTCGGGAATACGTGGAATCGATCTCAATAGCCTTCTTGAAGGCTCCAACTGCCTCTTTTTCATTACTATCAGACAAATAAATACTTCCCTTAAGACCGTAAGATTGTGGATTGTCGGGGTATTCTTGGGATATTTTATCCAATTGTTTAAGAGCTTCTTTTTTCTTATGAATAGTCAATAGAGTAGTCGCATATTGAAGCCGCATGACAAAATCAGCTTTGTCATTCTCAACCAACCATTTAAGATTATCATAAGCAAAAATGACTTGGCGTGCTTTAAGCCCTGCTATAGCAGCACCTCGACGATAAGCAGCATTTTCCGGTTCGAGTTTTACTAGTTTTGCAAACCATACTAAAGCCTGCTCAGATTCTGCAAAATTCATGCACAGCTCGGCTATAGTTAATAAGATAGTGGGTTCATCTTTGGCGTAATTCTCTGCAATGAGGTAACTTCCAAACGCACGATCAAAATCACCATCAATCTCTGCGGTCATACCGTCGATAAAGTATCTAACCGCAACCGGTGATATTGAACTACCTTGGGCAAAAATGATTGCGGCCAAAAAGCAAAAAATGATCAATTTCTTTTTAAATTTTATTACCATAACCATTCATACTAAGCAAAATAGAAGCCAGTTTCAAGGAATGACTTCATCGTATTAAAACCGCACTTTATTTATATAAAATTAAAACCTTTAATTGAAATGCTACTATTCAAAAAATAAGCTTTTTCTGTCGTTATTTAGTAATAATCCTCTTCCAAATTTAAATATTATAGCAAAACACTTTTATCGAAGGTCTCAGAATTATTTTTTCCATTCAATTAAGAAGATATTCTAGCTTTTAGGCACTTTTGAGAATGCAATTATCTAAAACAACAAACACCTTGATATTTAAGAAGCATGGATATATATTAATTGTTATTTCGGTCTTTTAATCATTATATCAATAATATCTATGGAGGTAAATCAATGCCGAAGATTGTAGTGCAAATCGATCATTGTAAAGGCTGTGGGTTATGCATCGACGCTTGTCCACAACATTGCATTGAGGTCGATAATGAAGTCCTCAACAAATTGGGTTATCACCCCGCCAAATATAAAGGCGAAGGCTGCACAGGCTGTGGAATATGTTTCTATTCCTGCCCCGAACCGGATGCAATAATCGTCTATAAGAAAGATAAGGAGGTGGAATAATGGCGAAAGAGTTAATCAAAGGCAACGTGGCTGTTATTAAAGGCGCGCTTTTGGCAGGTACAGAATGCTTTTTTGGTTATCCGATTACCCCAGCTAGCGAGATCGCGCAGGCTGCAGCTTTCTACTTTCCACCACTTGGAAGAACCTTTTTACAGGCAGAAAGCGAAGTTGCGGCGATTCAGATGTGCTACGGTGCCGCAGGTGCAGGTGTTCGAACGATAACCGCATCTAGCGGTCCGGGAATCAGCCTTAAACAAGAGGGCGTCAGTTACGCTGCAGGCTCCGAGCTACCAATAGTCATAGTGGATATTATGCGCGGCGGTCCGGGACTCGGCAATATCGCGCCTGAACAGAGCGATTACAATCAGGTTGTCAAAGGCGGCGGTCACGGTAACTACAAATGCATCGTTCTCGCACCGAACTGCGGTCAAGAGATGTGTGACCTTACTATCCTCGCGTTCGATTTGGCGGAAAAATACCGCACACCGGTTTACGTCCTTACCGATGGTTTTATCGGCCAGATGATGGAACCGGTCGAATTTGGAGAACCCATTAAATTCGACACACAAACCAATGCCGAATGGGCAATCATGGGAACACCCGAAACCAAACACAACCTAATCAATTCGATCTATCTCGAAGCCGAAGAACTTGAAAAACATAACATCAAGCTTCAAAAAAAATATGCTAAAATAGAAGAAAATGAGGTTCGCACCGAAGAATATAGACTCGACGATGCAGAGATCATCGTTACAGGTTTCGGAATAGTTAGTCGAATCCTCAGAAGTGCTGTCGATGCCGTTCGCAAGAATGGAATCAAAGCCGGACTTTTAAGGCCTATTACACTTTTCCCGTTCCCTAAGAAAGAAATCGTTAAATGTGCTGATCAAGCAAGCGATATCCTTGTCGTTGAACTTAACAACGCCCAGATGTATGAAGATGTTTTCATTGCCGTTAGTGGCCACGATGTCAAAACACATTTCTACGGTCGTATGGGTGGTGTTGTGCCAACTGTCGAGGAATTGGTCGAGAAAATTACTATGATTTCTAAAGGGGAGGTGATATAAATGGCTAAAGACGTTCTCAGAAAACCCACCGGTTTCATGGACACATTTGTTTTTAAACCGGGTCAAGATAAGGAAAATACTCACTATTGCCCGGGCTGCGGCCACGGAATTCTTCACAAACTGATAGCTGAAGCTATCGAAGATTTTGGCATCGGAGACCGCACTATCATGGTTTCTCCAGTCGGATGCTCGGTATTTGTTTATTACTACTTTAACACCGGCAACATTCAAGTTGCACACGGACGCGCGCCGGCAGTTGCTACAGGACTCAAACGTGCCAATCCGGATAGCATCGTGATTAGCTATCAGGGTGATGGCGATCTCGCCGCTATCGGCGGTAATAACATACTCCAAGCTGCAAACCGTGGCGAGAGTATCACCGTGTTTTTCGTAAATAATGCAATCTACGGAATGACCGGTGGCCAGATGGCTCCGACAACTTTGATCGGCCAGAAAACAACTACTACGCCTTATGGAAGAAAAGTCGAGAATGAGGGCTACCCCCTGAAGATAGTCGAGCTTCTAGCAACACTCGAAGCACCGGCGTATCTCGAGCGCACTTCGCTTCATAATGCAAAGAACATTATGAAAACGCGCAAAGCAGTTCGTAAAGCTATTCAGTGCCAGATCGACGGCAAGGGATTTAGCCTTATCGAGTCATTATCTGCCTGCCCAAGTGGATGGAAAACAACACCTGTCGAATCCAAAAAGTGGATCGAGGAAAAGATGATGCCATACTTCCCGCTTGGAGTTACTAAGGATGTTATTGCGGAGCGTGAAGGATATTTCCCTCAAAAAACTGAAATCACTAAAATCGAGATAAAGGAAAAACTCGGTTTGATGAAGGATAAACTTTTCCGCGACCGCTTGATGTCGGATGTCCCAGAAAAATACCGAAATCCGAAGATAAAGATTGCCGGTTTTGGTGGACAGGGCGTTCTGCTTCTCGGTCAGACCCTTGCGGAGGCCGGCATGCGCCAAGGTTGGCATGTAAGCTGGATTCCCAGCTATGGGCCGGAGATGCGCGGTGGCACTGCAAATTGTCAGGTTACTATTAGTGAGAATCCCATCGGTGCCCCCGTTGTTGATTTTCCAACCATCCTTGTGGCTTTGAACAAGCCTTCGCTGGACAAATTCGAGCCAATGGTTCAGCCCGGTGGAGTTATCTTCTACAATACCTCTATGATAGACAGAAAACCGACCCGCACAGATGTCGATAGCATCGGATTACCTTTCTCGGATATAGCTGATGAGCTAGGCAATCTTAGATTTGCAAATATGGTTGTGATTGGGTCCATTCTAGCCAAGACCAAAATCATAAAAATGGATATTGTGAAAGACGCACTTAAAGAGGTTATCCATAACAAAAAATTCATCGATCAAAATATCGTGGCCCTCCAACGCGGTTACGATGAAGTATAAATATCCCATTCCCACCTTGTGGTGTGAGTAACTTCTAAATCCAAGCCTCCGCATTTAAGCGGGGGCTTTTTTTAGAGTGTTTATTTTACTATTCCACAATTTAACCAAAGTAGTTGAAATACTACCCCAGCTTTTAGATTAGTATATTCCTTAAAACCCAACTCTTCAATTGAACAATTTGTGATTTATTCTTGATATTTTACAAAAGTGAAGCCCCTTCTTTCGAAGGGGCTTCGGTCGCGGGATTATAAGTGAGCGACTTACTCCAAATGCGCTTTTACATAAAGTCGTAATATAATAACACGTGTATGATTAGCGTTATTGCTATTCCTAGGGGCTTTGAATTGCAACCACAGTTTTTCAGTGTTATTTGGTTCGGTAACCGGAGGAATATTTTCTCCGCCGGGGCCAAATATTGCCGGTTCAGCGCCGCCTTCGTTAATTGCCCAATATACGGTCTCGATAATAAAATCGCGTGTAAGCCACCAAGTTATTGGTGGTTCGGGATTATCATTGAAACGACCTCGGAGAACGAAGATATTATCATCTGTAGAACTTCCCGGTGACCAGAAAGTATCCGGTCGCCAACCAATATTCGTATCGATGATCCCGCTGATCATTAACCCAAAATCTACAGGAACATTAGACAGATTATGTATATTCATCGAGTCCACAGGACTCATCGTAATTGTTTCTTCCCAATCCAGAGAATCCCGAATATTCCAGAAAACGGAATCGCATGGGTAATGTCTATGGTGGCCAATCTCGATATGAAGATCGATTTGTATCCCCTCATAAAGTGCAACGAAAGTGTCTGGAGCCATGAAGGGGCCAACCACTCTGAAGGTATCGATAGGTCCATCTTCCCAAGCGATGAAACGATACAGCGAATCGGCGACAGTATCAAACTTACTTACCGCAACCGGGAAGGAATAACCCTCATCAACCCATGCTTCGAACTCTCCAATATCGGGGTAAGCCACGCCATCGAAATATATAGAACCATGATATTCGAGAGGATCTTTAACAACTCTGCATAGATACTGTGTATTGTAATTAGCAGATAAAGAATCGTGATGTGTAATCGGTCCGATAGATCTACTGGGTGTAGAAACGCCATCGCTCCATCCATGGAATATATATTTAACCACTAGAGATGAATCAACATCCGTAACAGTGATGTCATGTGTGCTTCCTTCACGCCACCATACATCCTGTCTTACAGATGCAATTCCAGTATAACCTATAGCATCGATATTTAATACGCCTAGCGTATCCTCGACAGGCGATTTGGTGAGAATATAATGGTAATCCGTGAAATAATCAGCAAAGAATGTCGTATCGGTTATGGGAGCAACATCTCTAAGGCCCGCTTCTGAAGGCGCATCTCGCCATGCATCAAAAACATATCGAATTGTATCCGTTGAATCCACAACGCTAACCTCGATACTATGACGCGACCCAATAGCCCACATAGTGCTGTAGATTCCATCGAATGTTGTATCTCCATCGACGATTATCCAACCCGGTGAGTCGTGCATTGGGGATTTAATAATATCTACCAAAACTCCACGCTCATACATAGCGGTAACTGCGTATGCTTCATCCATCAATATCCAGGTATTGTGAGACAGTGTATTCCCGATAGTTGGACTTTCGTCCCCAGAATCCCAAAACATGAATGCAAAGGGAATGCCCGAATCCCAAATGACACTGTCAGTTACTAAGGTAGCTGTATCGCCATCGTTATACCAGCCTTCCACTCCAAGACCAGTCGGGTCAACGCCTCCCGGGAGTCCCACATGATCTAGAGTGAGTTGATATTGATCGCTATATTGCCAATCTAAAGTTCCATTATCGGTCATAACAATTGACACGCTCGACTCGATTCCAGATGTTGGAACAACAGTTCCATCTCCCAGCCAGCCTGTGCAAATGCTTCTATGATCTGCATCTTCGTAGAAAGTGTCCACGACTGTAGCAAAAATAACCCTTCCGCGCGGATGATAGCTTCTTCCTATTAGAGGAAATGCATCGGAATAGGCCGGGGCGGTAACGTCGAGATAAACAACATCGCTATCCCAAATCCAGGTAATGCCACTCGGCTCCGTAATTGTGAAATGAAGACTATCTTCATAACTTGAGTCGGGAACACTGCCGTAACCCTCGTAACCCGTGCAGAACCACATTCCATCCGGGCTTGTAACCCAAGCATCGACTTCTGATCCGATTGTATAGTAGTGAATTCCAACCGGCGGCTCCGGAGTGTCGTGATCCCCTGGATTCTGAACAACCAAAGGCACAACATCCTCGCCCCACTGCCAAGTAATCGTGCTTGTCTCATCTATAGTGAAAGTTACCGTATTGGACACGCCCGAAAGCGGCGCGCTTCCGGTTCCTATCCAACCCGAGCAATCATGTCCGGCGGCTGGTGTTGGAACCATAGCAGTCACAGAATGCCCGGCAGGATATACATGCATCCCAATGCCCGGGACTGGTTCGCCATAAGGACTGAACACCCAGAGTGTGCAAAGCTCTGCGGGAGAGAATTCCCATTGCCAATCAATAAATGTCGGAGAGTCGATTATAAAACTTACACTATCCGCGCTCGTAGAAGGCACCGAACCCCAATAATTAGCTTCATAGCCTGTGCACCACCATAGGCCGTCGGGGTTCGTAACCCATGCGGAGGTAAGAGTCGCATAATCGAGCCAATGAGTGCCGGTGTCAGGAACGGGCGAACCATGATAGCTCGGTTCCGAACCGACAATAAGCGGCATCCAATCTTCTTCCCATTCCCAAACCAACCAGCATGTTCCGGTAACTCTGATAGCCACCTCGTTATCGGTGCCTGTAGCCGGAACAATTGCACCATCTCCGCGCCAACCGGTGAGTTCATGCCATGCCCCATCGACATAGGTGCTTTCTTCAACGCTGCAATTTATCATAGTCCCATTAGGAACTATCCACATGCCATCAGGCGATGGGTGACCATAGGGACTGAATACCCAAAGTGTGCACATCTCGCCAACAGGTGTCCATCTCCACTCGATGGAGGAACAATCGTAAATCTCGAACCAGAATTCGCTACCAGCACCGGAAGGTAATGAACCGGTTCCATTATAACCCACAAGAACGCTATCTCCAACTATAAGTGGCGTAATAGAACCCTCTACAGTGTCACCTTCGTCACGCCAATAGCTTCCAACAGGTGGGACCGGTGTCCCAAGACCCGATGGGTTGGCAACATCGAACTTGAACTCATGATGATAATCTGCTGTAAAAATCGAATCACCGGTAATTGTGACATTTCTAACCGTCGGAGCTGACGGTGAGTCCTCCCAATAGTCGAAAACCCAAATTTCACAAGCTGAGATCCATACTGTATCTTTAACAGCAATCTCATGGGTTGACATATCGAACCAATCTGTATAATAAGGACTAGGCAGCCATGATCCATCGATGCGAACACTGTCGCCCCCAAACGATGTTTGGACTACAATAACATTGCTGGCAGCCATATAATGAATTGTATCGGTAAAGAAGCCGTCTACATCATGGAAACGAGTAGAATCCCAAGCAACAGCACGAAGTGTCGGGATTCCTGTCGTTGTATCGGTGAACTCGATTATACTACCCCAATCAGTCCATTCCTGCCAGGTTTCCCACAAACCGCCCTCGACATGTCCGGGGCCGAACTGCTCATGGTTAAGCGTTGCAACTGTGTGAGTCGGGTCTGTACCATCGAGAACTATCATTGGATTCAGCTGATGCCAATATCGAACATTATAATCGGCCTCAGTCCCATCGATAACCCAAATTGTATCATCGGTGGAATTGACCATCCAGCGTTCTTCGTCGTCAGATGCTGTGGACAATCTTGAAACTTCGGCTTGAGTTCCCGGAACACACCATACTTGTGCACAGTGCCCTTCCCATATATGCTCGACAATAGGAACACCGAGATCGTTGTTATAAGAAAGGGTAATATAGTTAAGCTCATCGGTCGGAAGTCCAGGATCGGTATAGACACAGAACTCAACAACATAATTAACAATAACCGTATCCTGATCGCCCCATGGTGCTTCGTTACGAGCTAAATCGCGTGCTCTAATACGGAAGTTATAAGTCATTCCGGGGATAACTGCTACCGGTAAAGATGGACCGAAGGTCGCAAAGGTGTCGGTAGTGGCATCCCGCCATGGTGTCCACGCTCCACCCCCGATGGAATACTGAACATCATAGTTCCAAATTCCCCATCCCCAACCATCTTCAGCCGTTGTATCGATACCACTCCAGGTTAACACCCAGCTTGTATCCGATGCATATTCCACAGCAAATGTGAACCAACTGAAGGGATAGCGAAAATCAACATCGATTTTCCTGTGGCCGGAATAAAGGTCGAAACTCGTGCTCGATAAAGGACCATCGGTAACTGGAGTCGATTGCCCAATCGAAGACGAAAGCCTATAACTCGTCGATGTTACATCGTCGCCCTCATTACCACCACTTTGGATAGATTTCCATTGGAGGTTGTAACTGGTCGAGGAACCATATTGGGCAAAAACAGGCAAAGCTATAACTACGATCAACGCAGCAATCAGAATGGTGCAAGATGTTATGCGACCCATTTTAATCCTTTCAATTAATAATCTAATATACATTATAATGCTTCCTTTTTAAAAAAGCCAAATCAAAGATTTCAAAATATAGACGGTTTCTCCGGGCCGTCCTTACATTCTTTCGCACGAAACGTCGATCTCACCCACGACCGGGTAAGGGAAAACCTATATGCCCTCTTACGTTTCGGGAGCAAGCGCAATCCCCTACAATCCTCGTTTTCAATCCATAGTCGAGGCTTGCCCCGACCACCGCAAACGGGCACGTCGACGCCGTGCCCCCATTACCTCTCGCTTTATGGCGCACCTATCGCCATCCATGTAATCGAAATATTTCTTGTTCCACCACTTTTATTCTCTATACAATAAGACCAAGCTCCACTGCCCCCCGATCTGAACACGGAAACCGACACGCCCGCGGGATGAACCTGCGAGGAACCGTCGGCGCAATTGTAAAGAGACGCGAGGACTTGATATGCGTTGCTCAGGCCGTGGGGGATGGTTGCCCAATACCGCGCATTATTGCTTAAATTCCCATACGTTATTCGACCGTATGTGATTTTGATATTCGTGGCGCTCGCGCCTATCGCATATCCGTTGGCCATATCGACATATCCGTTGACATCGAGCTTCTGGCTCGGAGTTGTCGTTCCGATGCCGACGTTGCCGCCACCGTTGAAATAGGACGGGTTCGAGGCATGTGCTGTGATTTTGACTCGAGGGGTGCTTTCGGTTGCATAATAAAGCCCGAGATAGCCCAATCCGGGCGCGGTGTTTTCCGTTCCTATTATTGCGGTCGGGCCAGAATATGAATAGGAACTAAACCTCGCTATTTCGCCGCCACCCGATGTTTGAACATGTAATTTTGTGCTCGGGCTGCTCGTTCCGATACCGACATTACTTCCGTTGTCATATATCTGCGAGTTGCCCTGTGAATAAGCTCCCGTCCATTTAGTGATATAGCCGCTCGCGCCGGAACCGATATGGACATCGGCACCCGTAAGGCTTCCGGTGATATTCACATCGCCGTCGAAATACCCGGCATATGAGGTTGCGGTGCCCGAATTGTTATCTACACCGATAACACCGGCCACAGCGCCGTTTGCCGGTGTAGTGTTTATCGCCCCGTTAACCGCGCCATAGACGCCGCCGATCCAGTATGTTCCAGTGGCATCGAGCGTCAACACCGTTGGTGGCGTTACGTTTCCGCGAACGCCGATGCCCGCACAAATCGTAGTTCCGTCGAAATTATCCAGCACTGCCGGATAGGAATAACCATCGACGCCGACCATGCGGCCGGATGAATCGTAGCCTGTGACATAAGCCAAGCGACCGGACTCCCTTCCGCTCTGCAGAT
>JAGLDC010000018.1 GCA_023145965.1 bacterium
GGTCACCTCGGATTTTACAACGAAAATATGTTCCCCTCCATGGATTTCGAGGAGGGCGATAAGTATTTTGTTCGCCCGATGAATTGCCCGTTCCATATAGCTATATATAAAAGCAAACTCAGAAGCTATCGCGAGCTTCCGATTAGATATTGCGAGCTGGGCGCAGATTATCGCTATGAACGCAGCGGCGTTCTTCATGGACTTCTTCGTGTTCGTGGCTTCACTATGGACGATGCCCATATTTTCTGCACTCCCGATCAGATGCTTAACGAAATTGTAGGCGTATATAAATTTTCTCTCGGTATTCTCCGAAGCTTCGGTTTTGAGGATTTTGGTATCTATCTTTCAACTAAACCCGAGCATTCTGTCGGTGAAGAGGAAAGGTGGGAGAAGGCCACCGAAGCACTTCGCACGGCGCTTGATAAAGTTGGACTTCCTTGGAAGATTGATGAAGGCGGCGGTGCGTTCTACGGCCCGAAAATCGACATTAAGGTCAAAGACGCCCTTGGCCGCGAATGGCAAACAACGACGGTCCAGTTCGATTTTAATGAGCCGGAACGCTTTAATATTTATTACATAGATGAAAATGGCGATAAGGCAAAACCATATATGGTTCATCGTGCTCTTCTCGGCAGCCTCGAGCGTTTCTTTGCCTGTCTAATCGAGCATTATGCGGGGAATTTCCCAGTGTGGTTGGCACCGGTTCAGGCAGTTGTAATACCGGTATCAGAGAAATTCTCAGATTACGCAAGAGCGGTCAGAACAAGACTATTAAAATCTGGCGTCCGCGCAGAAATTAACGACAGGCCGGAAACCATGGGATATCGTATTCGTGAAGCAGAAAAGGCTAAAGTGCCCTATATGCTTATTGTTGGAGAAAGGGAAGTCTCTTCCAATTCTGTAAGCCTCAGGGGCCACAGCATTGGCGATCTTGGCTCGATGTCTATCGAGAACATAATAGTTAAATTGAATAAAGAAGGAAATCTACCAGAGTAACTTTTTTAAGGAGGTTCAGCAAGGCCGAATGTCTCAACAGCAAAGTAATTCGGAAAGGGTAAACGAACAGATTAGGATTCCTCAGGTTCGCCTCGTGGATGACGAGGGAAAATTCATCGGGATTATCCCAACAAATCAAGCATTAAACAAGGCGCGCGAGAAGGGTCTCGATTTGGTCGAGGTTCAACCCAATTCCAGGCCTCCGGTTTGCCGGATAATGGATTATGGGAAATTCAAATACGAGAAATCTAAGAAAGCACGAGCTGTTCGTAAGAAACAACATACTCAAACCATGAAGGAAATGAGGTTTTCAGCGAAGATATCCGACCACGATTATGGATATAAAATGGAACATATTCGCGGATTCCTCCTTAACAAAGACAGAGTTAAGCTAACGATAAAATTCCGTGGGCGCGAAATCACGCATGTGGAAATGGGTGATGAGCTTATGAATAAGCTCAGACGCGATTTGGAAGATATATCGAGGATCGAACAACAATCCAAGCTCGAGGGCAAACAGATGACAATGATGCTCGCCCCTGATTCCAAGAAAATCGCGACTTTTTTAGCTAAACAAAAAAAGAAAGAGAGCGAAAAGAATGAAAAAAAGGAAGATAAAAACAAAAAGGGCAGTGGCGAAGAGGTTTAAAATCACCGCCAACCACAAGGTGGTTCATAAACGCTCCGGAACTAATCATTTTGGGCGCAGAAAGCGCGGTAATCGAAAGCGCGCACTAAGAACCCCTAATGTTCTCGGAACGGCAGATGCTCATCGCGTTCGTAAAGCCCTCGGTAAAATAAAATAAGAGTAGGTTAATCATGCCAAGAAGCACAGGAAGTGTAGCGTCACACAATCGGCGCAGAAAATATGTTAAGGCAGCGAGCGGTTACTTCGGCTCGAGGCATAGACTTTATCGCACTAGCAGAGAAGTTGTCGAGCGTGCGTGGGTATTTTCATATAAACACAGAAAAACCAAGAAACGCGATTTTCGCAGGCTTTGGATTGCAAGAATCAACGCCGCTGCAAGGGCCGAAGGAATGACATACAGCAAGCTAATTCACGGCCTAAAGAAGGCAGGTGTTCTTCTCGATAGAAAATCTCTGGCCTATATTGCAGTTACCGATCCAGTAGCTTTCACCAAAATAGCTCAAGTTGCAAAACAGACCTTATGAGAGGTTTGCTCGATGAATTAAAGAAAATTGAGGCCGCCGTTAAGGCGGCCCTCAATGAGGCTGCATCTCAGGTAGATCTTGATCGAATACGCGCCGATTATCTCGGCCGTAAGGGTAAATTGTCTAATATGATGAAGCGCCTGAAAGATCTGTCTCCAGAAGAAAAACCTATCTTTGGCCAGACTGTAAATCGACTTAAGAAAGACCTAGAATTATTGTTTAACGAGCGAATCGAGCAGGTTAAGTCCACCAAACAACCGAAGAAAAAAACGACTGCTCGAGACAAACGAATAATTCCAGAAGATATTACACTTCCTGGAAGGCGGAGTTATCTCGGAAAACGCCATGTTCTCATGGCAGTTCTCGAAGAGATAATCGAGATATTCCACGGTATGGGTTTTTCAGTTGCGCAGGGGCCGGATATTGACACGGCTTTCCATAATTTCGATTCACTTAACACTCCACAAAATCATCCCAGCAGGGATATTGGGGATACATTCTACATCGAAGGTTACAGTCCTGAGGACGATAACCCTTATCTTTTGAGAACGCATACGAGTCCAGTGCAAGTCCGAACAATGCTGTCACAGCAACCTCCAGTAAGGATAATTTCACCGGGTCGTTGTTATCGCAAAGATACTATCGACGCAACGCACTATATCAGCTTCTGGCAATGTGAAGGTCTTTATGTGGACAAGAATGTAACAATGGCCGATCTCAAGGGCGTGCTTATGTCATTTGCTCATGAGATACTTGGCCCGGATACCAAGATCCGTTTCAGACCACATTTTTTCCCGTTCACAGAACCAAGTGTAGAATATGATTTTTCGTGTATTTGCAAGGGTAAGGGGTGCAAATTGTGTAAGGGTACTGGTTGGGTCGAGATCTCTGGCGCTGGAATGGTCGATCCCGAGGTATTTCATGCGGTTGGTTACGACCCTGAGATTTGGAGTGGTTATGCCTTCGGTATGGGCTTAGAGCGTATTGCCCTGATCCGGCACGGAATCGATGATATTCGCCTTTTATACCAGAACGACCTGCGTTTCCTTAGACAATTTTAAAAGGAAGAAATATCGAGAGTATTTGAGAGCGGTTCAAGCCGCTCTTTTTTATGATCCTAACACCGTGCGCCACATAAAGAAAGCCATCGTGAAAAATATAACAGCAGTTAGAAGCTTTATAATAGGAGTATTCCGCTTTAAGAAATTTGTTAACTGCTCGCTAGTAGTGCCATAAAAAACAACCGCGAAAACTATGATTAACGGCACAATAAACATCAAGTTATAGAGTACGAGGAAAAGAAAGGCCTTAGCTTTGAGCCCGGGCGCTCCCATAACATAGATTATTGTCGGAAGATAAACCTGCCCGGTGCATGCAAGTTCAAGAATACTAACTAGAAAACCGGTGCTAGCTGCCGCAATAATGATGTTTCTTCTAGCGCGTGGTTCGTTCTCAGCGATGATAACATGGTGAATACGCTTCTTAAGTTTATCGGGTAATTGAAGAACCATGTCGCTATATTGGCCTTTAAGGCTACGGAAAAAATCGAAGATAGAGAGTAATCCCAGCCCTACAACAAGGACACCTGTGATGACATAAACCCACTTAGCGAAGGTCTGCAGAAATGGCAAGGCCTGTAGAAACTTAAGGAAACCGGCGCCGATAAGCAAATAGGTCAAGAATATCGAGGTTGTGAAGGCTACACCTACCCAGAAGATTTCACGCTTTTTGCGCTCGACTACAGTAAGAAAAGTAACGAAGAATATTATCGCTCCAAAAGCACATGGATTAAGACCATCGAGAAGACCTGCTGCAATTACAGGAGCTGCCTCAAGACCACGAAAACGCTCAACTATAACCTGATTAGCTGACGCAAGTTCATCATCACTGAAATTCCATACAGTATCCAAGCCCTGCGTTTTTTCGAGCCGCGAGATAGCCTCGTCAATAGCACGGAAGCTTATTTGCTCGGAGATAAAGGCTGTATCTACCAAAAATACCGACGGTGTGGCTAAATGCAATCTTTCCTCGATGCCGAATCTCAAAGCAAGAGCTTCACCGTAAAGTTTTGCCTTTTTTTCATCAGTATTCCAGTCTCTAACCTCCAGAGTGGGATGGCGCTCCTTAAGGAGTTGAAGATCATATGTTACGCGTGAACAATGCTGGCAACCCGTTTCCCAGAAATAGGCAAGAAAAACAGGGTATTGCAACGTATCTATTTCAGTATGGATTTTAGTAACGGTATCTTGTTTTGGAGATACAGCGTTCGTTGTCTGAATGGAAGTCGTAGGGATCGCTTTTATTTCTTCAGAGGGGGCTTTGTCCGGTTTAGAAGATTTTTCTGCTTGTATTAGGAGTTTAGTCAAATAGGGCAAGAATTCCTCTTCACCACCAAAAACGCTATCGCCAAGGAAAATCACAGGAATCTCGTTTCCGGTTTTCCCGATTTCTTCTTCCATCTCGATAAGTTTCTCGTAATTATCGATATTTTCTTCGATTTCGTAAAAAGAAATATCGAGAAGCTCTGGATATTTTTCCATCGCCGGTTCTAAGATTTCTTCCTTTACTTCCGCGCAATGCTCACAGCTTAGAGAATAAAAGAAATTAAGAGTGACTCTCCCAGCGAATGCCGTCGAGAGAGTCAGGCTCAGTAAAATTAGTATTTGAAGGTATCTGCGCATCAAATGGATGCGTCCTCAGTTCTAGTGTTTATTTAGGGCCGGCACCCTTGATAGGTATCGTAAAGATAACCGGGTTCTCGCCGGAAGCCTTAACCGTGAAGGAAGCTTTTATGTAATTGGCAGCGTAATCGTAATCATCGTTTAAAGATACTTCGACAGTAGTTTTTTTGCCAGCCTTTAGTTCCTTGCGATCGATTTTTGGTTTTTGAATAACATCGGCGGTATAATCGATTAATTCCAACTCGTAGTTTATTTCGCTATTGTTTTTCACCTCAAATTCCATTTTTTTAGGAGGCTTATCACCTTGAGCAATTTGCAATCCGAAAGGTTCTATATCAAATGGAAGGCCAGTTGTATCCATGTTTGCCGCGAATGTTACTCGAACACTGCGATTCAATAGATCATTCGAGCTGATGATCGTTCCTTTAGAGGTTCTAGACTTGTAGCGAGTGCTGTTGAAGATGACCGAAACTTCGGTTTCTTCATCGGGGACAAGTTCGGTTTTTTTAAGCGGCGCGCTCGTGCAACCACAGGTCGTGCGCACACGCTCGATAATTAGGTCGGCTTCGCCTTCATTTCTTATGATAAAGGGGTGAACTAGAAAGAACCCTTCGGGAGAGAATCCAAAATCGAAACTCTGTTCTGGAAGGACTATTTTTGGCTGTGGGCCAACTGGAACAACTTCTTCTGTTGTTTTGTCTGAAGCTGGCTTTTCGGCCTGTGATGAACCGAGTTTACCTCCCCCAAAAACGACAAGGCACAAACCCAGAAGTAAAATTGTTATTGAAGTGTAAACCTTCATTTGTATCTCCTTAAAACAAATATTAAATATGTATAGCTTCGTTCATCGCATCGAGGGCAGATTCTTTAAGTATCTCGCCAAGCGTTGGATGAGCGATAATTGTTTTCTTCCAATCGTCAATGGTCAATTTGCGCGAGACTGTTAGACTCGCTGCGGAAATCATCTCTGAAGCTTGTTTTCCCGCAATATGTATGCCAACGATTCGGCCGTTTTTCTCAGCTATAACCTTGGAAAAACCGTCAGTAGCCCCGGCAGTTTTAGCCCTTCCGCTGGCCCGATATGGGAAATGCCCGACTATTATATCTCCGTATCGTTCTCGGGCTTGAGGTTCTGTTAAACCGATCGTGCCGACCTCGATTGCTGTGAAAAAGGCCCCGGGAATGGCATCAGGGTCGAGTTTGTGCTGCGCACCCATAATGTTCTCGACAGAGGTTTCACCCATAGCGCTCGCCCAGTGGGCTAAATAAGGTGCTCCACAGACATCACCCGCGCCCCAAATGCCGTCTGCGGCCCTCGTCCATTCATCGACAACAAGATGTCCCCCTTCGAGATGCCCGCCAGCCAACTCTATGCCATCAGGGGGGGTAGATTGCCTTCCGACCGCGCCGAGAATCTCTTCGGCCTCGAAGCTTTCATCTTTCGAATGGGCAATTATGCCTTCGGATGTCCGTTCGATTTTTGTAAGGCCTACGCCGGTTCGTATAGAAACGCCGCTTTTCGCGAGAATTTTCGTGACTGTTGCGACTATCTCGGGGTCAATCCCCGGAAGTAGGTTTTCCATAACTTCGATAATCGTTACTTTGCAACCAAATGTCGAGAAAATATGAGCGAATTCACAACCAATAACTCCGCCACCGACAATAATAATACTTTGAGGAATTCTCTCAGTCGAAAGCGCTTCGGTGTTCGTCCATATACCCGATCCTTCCCAGCCATCGATTGGGATAGAGCGAGGTTTGGAACCGGTTGCTACGAGGATTTCGTCGCAGGTAATCTCTATAGTTTCACCATTTGATTGTATGGCTGTGACTTTCCCTTTGTCGAGGATTTTACCGGTTCCTTGAATTAATGAGATTTTATTCTTTTTTATCAAGAAACCTATTCCTGCTACAAGGCGTTTGATAATTGCATCTTTTTTACGAAGTATTCTAAGCCAATCGCAAGTTATTTCACCCTCGAAAACCTTCTCCTTCTTGGCTTCTTTAAGCTCGTTGAATAATTCAGCATAGTGATAATAGGTTTTTGTAGGTATGCATCCTACGTTTGTGCATACCCCACCTAGATTTGCTTTTTCAATAAGTGTAACTTCTGCGCCGAGTTGGGCTGCACGGATAGCGGCTACATAACCCGCTGGGCCACCGCCCAAAATCGCTATTCTAACGCTCATACGAGCCCTTTCACCATAGAAAAATTAAAATAGAATTTTACCGAAAAGGCCTATAAAAGTCAACGTTTAACCAGTAAATTGGGTTGATGAAATGAGAAACTATCTCATTTTGTTGCCGAAAAGCGGCTGAATAAGATTTAGCTTGCGTCCTATTGGCAGTATGAATATATTTTGCTCGCCTATCGATTTTGTCGATTGCGTTTTTTAAAATTTCATTGGAGAGGTGTCCGAGCTGGCCGAAGGAGCACGACTGGAAATCGTGTATACCGAAAGGTATCCCGGGTTCGAATCCCGGCCTCTCCGAAAATTTGAAGAGTTAGCCCCCTCGGCAATTTTGTCGAGGGGTTTTCTATAAATTAATTCGCATTAGGGTTAATTATATGAAGCAAAGCAAAGCAGAGGGATTACTCGTTATTACCACCGCAGTTTGGGGTTCGACTTTTATTATTATCAAATTGTTGGTGGGAAGTGAAGCTAATTCGCCATTCGGGCTGCTCTCTTTCCGGTTCATAATAGCTACTCTGCTGTCTTTCGCCATTTTTCGGCCCAGGAATATGCCCTCGAAACATGATCTTGTCGGAGGCATAATAATTGGTCTAGCTGCCTTTGGGGGCTATTTTTTCCAGACTTTAGGACTTGTTCACACAACCCCCGCTAAAAGCGGTTTTATTACGTCGCTGTTTATCCTTTTTGTGCCGATGGTATCTAAACTCTGGGAAAGAAAGCATATTCCACTGGCTGTTTGGATAGCCTTAATTCCGGCTGCGTTCGGTTTATGGGCAATATCGGGTGTGGGCCAAAGCATATCTTCAATCAATTTTGGAGATAAAATTACTCTTCTTTCAGCATTCAGTTACACATTCCAAATCGTGGGAATTCAGGTTTATTCAGAGCACGGGGATTGGAAATGGCTTACTGTGCTTCAGTTTGCGGTTATAGCTGTTCTTTCGACTGTAGGGACGCTTTTTCAGTCCAATTATGGTATATCTTGGGAGCCACTCAATATAATTGGATTAATATACCTCGGAGCAATAGCGTCCTCCGGCGCTCTCGGTCTTCAGATGTTTGCACAAAGATTTACTACCACTCCTCGCGCTTCACTTATCTATATAGCCGAACCGATATTTGCTGCAGGATTTGCTTGGGCTTTTGCAGGTTTTGGAATGAGTGGATGGGAATTAATTGGCGCCGGTTCAATAATCTTATCCATGCTAATTGGCCACATGAAATGGAAAAAGCGGTTAGCTTTAGGCTGATTCATGAACCAAAACATTCCTTATGTGGAATTCCATAGTTTCGAGAGCGAAATCGCGATTATAGAATCAATTCGAAACTATAAATAAAACAGTTGTTTGGAGGAATTATATAATTTCTCCCGAAACAGTCAATTTATGGCACCAGTGTGTAATCTAGAGCACAAAACCAAGCCCGAAATATCTCACTTCGGAATATAAACTCCATCACCGATAAAATAGGGAGTGCCGGGTATCATCTCGACATAGCCTATTTTAGGATCCTCGGTAGAGGTGTTTGGATTGTTCCAGTAATATTTCACAAAACCTCCTCCAGTTTGTGCCATAGCGGCAAGTTCTCTTATGACATATTTGCCTTTGGAATCCTTGTAGTCTTTGAGATCTTTTCCGACGAGATCGAGCTGTGTGGCATGTGCGATATTAACGCATGTAGTATCATAAACATAGAAATAGCCTGATTTGTCATCGTAAAAACGAACAGGAGCGATAAACGCGCGAATGATCTCAATTTTCTCGGTTTCATCCTCGATATTTGTAAGCAGGGCACCGAGACCAGAAGAGGCAATTTTCACAGCAGCAATAGCTACATTTTTACTGCATTTAAGTTCAGAAATGCCCGTTTCTAATATTTGTGTCTCAGCCCTATTATCGCAACAAGATATATTAAATAAGGCCAAACAAATGATTAGTAAAATAAATCGATAGACTTGCTTCATGTTCCTCCTCTGGTTTTTTTATCCTATGGATATCATTTTGCTTATAGAATCGAAGGCCGAATGCAATATTTCAGATTCGATTGTCACTTCGTAAATCCCTTCTTTGACAGATCGGGCAAGTTTAGGCAAAGATAATTGCTTCATATTATAACACACGGCGGAGTTTTTCAAAGGCTCGACCTTTTTCTCCGGCATTTCGCGTTTAATTCTTTCTACCATACCTATTTCAGTCCCGAGAAGAACAGGATTGTCATGGTCAGCAACCCAATGGAGCATCCCGCCGGTCGATGCAACGACATCGGCGGTCTCGGTAACCGCAGGTGTGCATTCTGGATGAACGATGATTGTCCAGCGGGGATAATCTTTGCGTGCCCTGATCATATCCTCAAGGGTGATGAATTGATGAACATAACATCCGCCGCTCCAAAGAACCATGTTTTCTTTGGCGAGTTGTCGTTTTATATAGGCGCCGAGATTCATGTCTGGGAGGAACACGACTGGCCTATCTCCTAGCGATTTAACAATATCGAGGGCGTTAGCGCTGGTGCAACATAAATCGACAGCAGCTTTTACTTCAGCGGATGTGTTAACATAGGCCACGAACGCGTGTTTAGGATATTGCTCTCGAAGCTTGAGAACATCCCCCATTGTGGCACTGGCGGCGAGCGGACAGCCGGCGGTAGCATCCGGAATAAGAACACGCTTTTCAGGCGAGAGAATCTTGGCAGTCTCGGCCATAAAATATACTCCGCAAAAAACTATCGTTTTTTCAGAAACTCGAGCGGCTCTTCTAGATAGCTCGAGACTGTCGCCAAGGAAATCAGCAACTCGCTGAACCTCATCACGAACGTAGTTATGGGCCAGAATAACAGTATCATGCGCCTTTTTTTCGATGGCTATGATGTCTTCTAATTCATCATTGCTGAGTTTGCAGTAATCCTTTAGCAACACAATTTTATCCTTTTTTAATATTCAATTTACTCGTAATAAGATCGATTAAATCCGCTTCTCTGGTAATTGTCAATTCTATATCAACGACATATATCTCCAATCTTGAAGACATGCCGGTTAAGCGTATAGCATCCTTTTCTGTGGTCACCAATAAATCAGCATCGTATTCCTCCGCGCGATGCTCGATGGCCGAGATATCTTTAGCCGTATATATATGATGGTCTTTGAACCAATAGGTTCCCCGTATATTTGCTCCGGTTTCAACGATTGTTGAATAAAAGCTCGAGGGTGCTCCTAAACCAGCAAACAGAAGGATGTTTTGGTTTTTTAGGATGTTAGGCGATACATTTTTGCCAACTAAGGTTCTAATGCCCGCGAATATTTTTTTCCCAGAAAATGTTTGAACGGAGCATGATAAAGATGCTAATTCCGGTGGAATTTTTTCGGTTTCACCCATAAGGATAATAGCGGAGGCCTCTTTCAATCGCCATAGACCGTCCCGAAGGTTTCCCCATGGAAAGAAATGCTCACCCGAGAAAGGGTCTTCGGAGGGCAAAAGCAAAATATCTACATCGCGAGCGAGTTGTATATGCTGGAAGCCATCATCAAGAATGAAAATCCTGCCTTTTTCGTTACCGATTTCCCTTGCGGATTCAAACCTATTTGGGTGGACAACAATAGGTGTATCTGGAAGTTTTTGCGCTATTAATGCTGGTTCATCACCTGCAATACGAGCTGTTGTAGTATCGCCAATAAGGATCATTCTCTCTTTATGAGTCCTTCCATATCCACGAGTCAAGATCACCGGTGAATAGCCGAGGGATTGAAGTTTGTCGGCAAGCCAGATAGTAAATGGTGTTTTACCAGTGCCCCCCATGGCCAGATTCCCAACAGAGATCACAGGAGCATCGAGAGATTTATGCCGCTTAATCCCCACACGATATAGCAACCATCTCAAATAGCTAAAGAAGGCGAAAAGGCATGCTATGGGAGCAAAAAAACATCTCATAGATTTTTATAAAGGCTTTTGATTTCTTCTTCGTAACAATCTACTATATCTCTCATATCGTTTACTAGTTTATACGCTGTTTGGCCGATAGCTAGGCGCTCCTTGTCGTTTTCGAGAAGCCTGCAAATCTCATCGGCAAGTTCTTCAGAATTATGGACTTCGACAGCACCTCCACCTTTAAGAAGTATTTCATAAGCCTCGCGATTCGATGAAGTATAAGGTCCAACAACAACGGGTTTTGCATAAAAAGCAGGTTCAAGAGGATTGTGGCCACCGTAGTCGGCAAGTGTTCCACCAACAAAGGCAACATCCGCGATAGCATAAAAGCCAAGAAGCTCACCAATTGTGTCTATAAGATAAACATCGGCATCGCCGGGCGATGGCTTTAAACTTCTTCGAGTGGTGGAGAGACCGTGGCGGTTTAGGATAGTACGAGCCTGAGCAATGGTATTGAGATGTCTCGGAGCGACTATGAAAAGAGGATTTTTTATCCTGCTTTTAATCGATTTGCAAGCGCAAGCTATCTGTTCGAACTCGTCGGGTCTAGCGCTTCCGAAGACTACGGTTGGGTATTCATATCGCTCGAACTTCACTCTAGTTGAAGGGATACCTGCAAATTTGAGGTTGCCTATCGTCCTCACCTTTTTTGGCTCGACACCGGTATCGAGGAGGTTCGCAGCATCGGTTTCAGACTTCATTAAAAAAAGCTTGAAACAACTGGTAATACTGTTGAAAGTTTTCGGATAGCGTTTTGCCCAGGAAAGAGTTGAATTGCTGATGCGCCCATTTAAAAGTATGGCAGGTATTTGCCTTCGCTTAGCTTCAGTGAGAAGGTTCGGCCAGAGCTCCGTTTCAATTACTATCAATATCTTGGGGTTGGCTCTATTGAAAGCATTCCATATGAAGGGGCGAAAATCCAGGGGAAAAGCACAAGACTTGTCTTTTGGTGTTGCGGCTGTTTGCAGTCTTCTGAGACCCATTTTTGTGACTGCAGTTATAAAAATATTTTGATTGGGATCGATATTATAGAGAATGTCCCTAATCGATATTGCAACACCTACCTCTCCAACACTCGCCGCATGAATCCACACGGATTTTCTGTTTATCCGTGGCACAAATCCCATACGGCACAAGAGGCGATGTTTTCCAAGCAAAGCGAAAGGTATAGCAAATGGCCATGTTAGGAGTATTGCAAGCGCTAATAGTGTATTCCAAATAATTATAATCATCTTTAAATTGCTTCGGGTTGTTTCGACGATATATCGTCGAGCCTTTGTTGAAGTATCTCAGTCAGTTCTTGATTATCAAAGTTCTTGGGATATATCGGTTCAGAGAGGGTTATATATATCTTTGCAAATGGTTTGGGAATCATGAATCTATCCCATGATTTGAGAAACCAACTTCTGCTAGCGCTGATTTCAGCAGCAATAATCGGTGCACCGGATTTTATCGATGCTGCTGAAACACCCAGTTTCACTCTTTCACGCGGACCAAGCGGACCATCGGGGGTGAATGCTACACGGCAACCCGATTTAAGCTTGTCTATCATGCCAATAAAACCCCTCATTCCTCCTCGAGTGGAGCTTCCTCTGACAGTTCTAAAACCGAAGCAGTTCATAGCTTTTGTAATAACCTCTCCATCAAAACTCTGTGAAACTAACACGACAATATCCATATTTCTGTAATAAAACAAAAGTGGTAGCAACCTAGAGTGCCAAAATGCCCATATTAATGGGTTTCCAACGTCGTTTTCATATTTCTTACCTTTATATGTGACCCGCCAGGTTAAAGCAAGCAAATAAATTGCAAACGGAACGATTGTTCCAGCTAAAAGCAATATGACCCTCTGTTTGAAAGACCTTTTATTCACAAGAAAGTATATTTGAAACATAATTAAAGATTTGCGGATTTGATGCGAGTATTGCTTGCATTCCCAATGACCATGGCGAACCGTCGAAGCGACCGGTTTTTCCACCTGCACAACGAACAATAAGTTCCCCGGCGCTTATATCCCACGGCTTGAGGCCCAATTCCCAGTAAATATCGAATCTTCCGGCGGCAGTGTATGCCAAATCCAGACCGGCGCTTCCAATACGACGTATTCCACGCACCGCCATAGTTATCCGAACAAAATTTTCTAGGTTCGAATTAGTCCCCAAGCCGCGCAAATAAGGGAAACCGGTAGCGGCTATGCAATCACCTAGCTTTTCAGTGTTGCTTATATTTATTCGAGATTCACCAAGATACGAAAGAATGCCGTCAGACCAAAAAAGCTCCTTTCTCAGTGGTTCATATATAACCCCCAATTTTGTCGAGCTGTCGATAGCGAACGAAATTATTACTGCGAAGAAAGGGATACCGGCTGCGAAGTTGTTTGTTCCATCCAGAGGATCTACTATCCAAAGTGGGCCTTTTGTGTCAGTATTTGGATTGGATTCTTCGCTGAGGACTGGTTCGCCATAACGATTTTCGATAGCATTTAATATGTATCTTTCCGATTCAAGGTCCGTTTCAGTGACCACTTCGCGGGAGGATTTCATTGTCCCTTTATGTCTTCCGCCGAAGTTTTTGGCGAGAATCTCTCCAGCCTTTATAGCAGTCTCCTTCGCAAAATCGAGTCTATCCAGAATATCTCGGTTCATCGGATTAGCACCGCTTTAGATGTATAGATAGTTGAATTAGCCGTGCACTTCACAAGATAGGTCCCAGAAGGGCAATCCTCCCCATGTGAATCCCTGCCATCCCATATTAGCTCTTGATTTTTACTTGTGAAGATCGAGTGAACAGCGACAATTCGACCGGTAAGATCGAATATTTCAATTTTATCGATGCCCTTTGGCCCTTTGATCAGACATCTGGAATTAAAAGGATTAGGTGAAATCCTAACGATTTCTAAATCGCAGGGTTGAATTGGTTCTTCTTCTGTGGACATTGGTATCTCAAACCAGCTCATCAAACGGAAAAGCAGTTCAGCAAGGCTCACTGAGGATGAATTGCCACCAATGCTCTCAATACCAAAAGAAAATAATGCAGTTTTGCTAATGCCATCGCTGTGAATAACAGCACAAGTGTCGCCAATAAGATATTTGGCTATAGCTTCAGCGCGTGAGGGCGAAATCGATGTCAGCTTGCGTTGATTATTTGCGCCCTGAGTGCCAAAAAGATAGATGTTCTCGTAATCTTCAAAGAAACCACCGGAGGATATTCCTTTCACACTTAGGCCACCAGACATGCTTTTATGTGTAGCCCCGAAGTGTGTATTTAGAAAAATCGAATCGAGTTGCCATGTCATATTTTGACCAGAGAGTAGCAGGTTTCCTCCTGCGCTGAGGTAACCAGCCATCACTGCTGTGTCAGATGGACTGATTGAGGTCCCTGATGTATCGTCACCGGTAAACCAGATTACGAGGTCAAATTCCTCAAGGTTCTCGGGAATATCACCACTAAGAGTCCTGTGCGCGAAATAGGTGACACCTATTTTGTCTAATGCCCCTGCAATATACTTGATATTTCGGCCAGCAGCATCCGGGCTATCATCGATAATTAGGGCTTGAGGGAATCCAAATAAGAAACGGAAGGTGTCGGCTATTTCGGTGGTGATGTTCAATGCAGAATACGAGATCACAACATCGGCGAAAAAGGCAGTGTCGATATCGGTTACGGAAAGCAATATTGGTGAACCGATGGATGTATCTCCTGATTCGATAACCGAATCAAAGGGTATTTCGGGAAATACAATATTAATCCCCATTTCCTCATCGAGGTCTATTGTGTATTCAAGATTGACGATGTTCGGCCATGCAAAACTTCCGTCCGCGATAACAGTAGGGTAAATAGCCAGCGATTCTCCTGCTTCATAAAAACCATCGCCATCGCCTAACTCGACAACATCATATTTCATCTCGACTTGTGGGAAATAGCCGGGGCCGATGCCATGTTCGGCAAAGGCCTCGAATATTGAGACGCAGTTCGGCGAACCGTTGGAAAAGTCATCGTCATCATCATCGGTGAAAAGTGCCTCTGGCACAAAACCATTGAAGGTGTTAGGCATTGCATATCTCGTGAAGTGTATAATTGAATCCGCTTCCGGAACATTGATTTTTTCGCGTAAATCCCAAAGTGCACCGCCGAAAATCCGTCCATCGGCATGGACTTCTCCCGACCAATCGCCTGGCATTCGCAGGTTGTTGTTCATTGTTCGGAACATGATTTGGCCGTATCGCGGGGTTTTGAAACCAATTCTCGGATCATCGAGGTTAGTTGCTGCAAAATAATCACTAAATGCTTCATTCATTGCCCCAGGTTGTCCTGAATAGGGGAAATAGACTCCCTCGTATAGCCAACCTGTAATACCGTGAGAATATTCATGATATATTATATTTGAAAATAGTGCAAAGTTTCTCATCGATGAACCACCGGAGCCATAGTTCGTGCCATAACCATCCCAAAAGGCGTTTTCTGGTGTGCTTTCAATACCTGCCCTGGCCGGCACAGGATAGTCGAGGGCTGTCATCGCAGGATCGATGGTTTCATAGAATTCATGAATATAGGTTGTGTGATAATATAAATTTATCTCATCAGTATCAGCGAATTCTGTTGAAAAGACGAAAGTATGTTCTGATGGAGGCCGAAGCCAAAATTCATAAAGGCCATTTTCATCTTCTATGTCTTCGACATCGGCCCATTCTCCACGAAGGCGTGCTCTGAGTGGAAGATTCGTTGTGGAATATGATGACACGGAATATGCGCCGTAATTATCGGATGCTACAATTGGCGAAAAACCGAGACCGATCTCTCCGTATTGGTAAGGGCCGGTCACAAGAGAATCATCAAAGAATCGAGGAAGATACTCGATCGAGGCCGAACCCCATACATCGTAGAACTGGACTAAGCTATAATGGAACAAGGGTTTAGAATCCTTAGCGGCAATATAAAAACGGAATTGCTTCTCCGGGCTTTGGAATATATCTATTCTCCAAGCCAATCGCCCGATTGTGCCTTCGGGATTGTAATCCGGCCAATAGACTAGGTCCCAAGATATTAATGTTCCTCCGAAGAGATATTCCCGCTCAATCGATTCGATAGCCGAATTAAGCGAAACCGAGGGTCGGGAAGATTCGAAGGTCGAGACAATATTCGCGCCGCAAAATGCCAACTTCCCGGAGCCGAATATACGAAAATCCACTCTTCCATCCTCGACGATAATGCCATCATGTGTTTGCGCAAAGGTTATCCACCAGCGATTAAGGCGGTTAGCAGCTCTAAGTAAAGTAAGTTCTTCGGAAGGGACAACGAAGATATCCGGATTATCATCCACGAACTCGATACACGAATTGGAGATTGATATTGAATCGCTACCCTCTATATAAATTGATGATTTAGGGAAAAAACCTACGGCGGATTCTATCCCTTCTTTGAAGGAATAAACCCCATCATCTAAATTAGCATATTGAATGTTTGGTTCAAAAACGGGATCGAACTCGATAAAATCCGGATTAATAAACCCCATTAAAGTAAAAGCTAATATACATATTACCAGAAATATTTTTTTCAAGCCAACACCTTTGAATAAACAAATTTAACTATTAAGAATATTAATATTTCTCTTTTTTTCAACAAAAAGCTGGCAATCGGGATTATTACATAGGAAGATTGTAGTTGTCCTTTCTTTGTTTAATTAAGTGAATTTTTCTTCCGCCGATGAGAGGGGGGCGTCGGCCTTCTCGACTTGAGGTCTCGAAGGCTAGCGTGAGGCCGGCCCAAGATCGAGCATCCAAGTATAATTTCAGTTCCGGCCTCCCACTGATTTTTTCGTTGAATGAAAGCTAGCTTTCCTTTCAACGAAAAAATCCGACGCCCCCCTTATCGATTTGGAATTGTGATTTGAGAATATAAGCTTTAGTCATCATGAAAGGGGTATTGTGTCATATTAGGAGCGCTATGACAAGATAACTAATTGGTATGAAGGAGATTTTTTGCTTGAATTAATACTAAGAGGTTTGCGCGCGCATTTCTCACATTTTCGCATAATACTGAAACTTAAAGCCCTTGATTTTTAAAAGATGTGGCTTAATTTAATTTGTAAATTTGTGATAATTAATGCATTTAGAAAGCTAATTTAAAGGATGGTTGATATGAGCGAAGAAATGAACGATGTTCTTATAATTGGTGCGGGACCGGCGGGGCTTACTTCCGCGATTTATACTTCACGGGAGCTTCATAAAACCCTAATTTTGGAAAAGGCCGCGGCTGGCGGGCTTCCAATAACAACACACCTCATCGAGAATTACCCCGGTTTTCCTAAGGCTATTCCTGGGACAGAGCTTATGGAGCGCATGAAAGCGCAGGCGCTTCGTTTTGGCGCGAAGCTAACCGAGTTCGCTGAGGTGAAGTCGTTGAAGAAAGAAGAAGGTTTTTTCACTGTCGCGACAGACTCTGGGGTTTATAGATCTAAGACGGTCATCGTGGCCTCGGGATCGGCGCCGAAATCGCTTGGCATCGAGGGTGAGGAGCGGCTTCGCGGGCGTGGGGTGTCTTACTGCGGCATCTGCGACGGCCCGTTTTTTGCTGGGATGGACATCGCGATTATCGGCGGCGGTAACTCTGGCCTTCAGGAGGGCGAGTTTTTGTTAAAGTTCGCGAAAAGTATTAAATTCGTGGAATTTCTACCATATATACCCGGGTCAAAGATATTGCAGAAGCGCCTTCACGAGACCGGCAAGGTGCGGTTTATTGCCAACCACGAGGTGACCTCGATAAACGGCGCCGAATTTGTCGAGTCGATAACAATCAAGGGCCGCACGCGCCACGAGGCGCAGAAGCTCGATGTCGCCGGGGTTTTTGTTTATGCCGGGTTCGTGCCGAATGCGGGATTTATGGGCGATCTCGCGCAGTTCGACAAGGGGGGGTATATCATCACCAACGAGCGCATGCAGACCTCGACGCCTGGCCTCTTTGCCGCCGGCGATATCTGTGCCAAGCAGATCCGTCAGATAACCGGCGCGACCTCCGATGGCACGCTAGCGGGCATTTATGCCGGGGGGATCGCGGGGGAATAAGAGTAGGGGCGGGGGCGGACCTGTATGTCCGCCCGTTTTAATGACAAAATCTAAATGTCAAATGACTAAATGGGTTGTCGAGGTTGTTGCGAGGCGTTGTCCTGAGCTTGTCGAAGGGAGGGCGAGGAAATCTTGCGCCCACGGCGAGTCGCGCTCCGCGTCGAGCAAGACGACAGTCGGCTCGGCCGACCGTGTGTCACCCCGAAGCCGCCTTGAAGAACTCGAACGCGAACAGGGCAACCTGGCAGGTGCCGTATTTAAATTACTTAAAGAACTCGAATCCCCGGCATTACTGGAGAAAAAACCCACAGGCATCTATACCGGAACCCGAAAAAACTCCCGTAAAAACGAATTTTTCGCTTGCATTTCTAAATAAAGCATATTAGTTTGCGTTTAGGTAATAATTATGCAAGAACATAAACCGACATACCAAGCACGCACCCGCGCCCATCATTCCCAACCCCGATTTGGAAACCAGCGCAGGGGTTGTTCGCGAACGACCCGTGGCGGATCGGGCGGTTCTCGAACCGCCCCTACAACCGCCCGCCCAAATTGAAACAATATTTCGCGGCCCGCGCGACACCACAGGTGCCACCCGCGAAATAAAACTAACCAACCAATTCAAGCAAGAAAAAGGCCATGGGTGGTTGGAGAAAAAGTGAAAAGGCTTGACGGCGGGCGAGCAACGACTTATTTTGAAATATGAACTTGGCGTAAAGCATTAATCAAATAGCACAAAGGAAGCTAAAATGAAAAACCTGCGATTGCTGATTGTTTTGTTATTCGTTGCATTCGCCTTTGGGCAACAATACAACAATATTTTCAATCCACCGCAGTTGACAGACCTAACTGGAGGCGGTGCGGCTGATCTCGACGGAGTCAGGACTAACGGCTTAAGCATCGGCTCATTGATATTTGTTTTCGATGGCTCCCAAACGAGAACTTATTGTCTGACAGCCGGAACGGATGCAGAAGATTCGCCGCTTGTCATTCGCCCTGATGATTTCGATGCCGGAACGAATGCGAAGGTTTGGAAGCTTCGCCTTTCGAGCGACCCGGTCGAAACCGATTTCATCGACGAAGTGATCGGCACGCAGGATACGATGATCGCACATTGGGATTCTGTTCGAGATATTCCCGCAGACATTGCCGATGGCGACGATTTCGAGGCCAACACGATAGACACAAATATCGCACACTGGGGCGACATTCGAGACATACCCGCCGACATCGCCGATGGCGACGACTTCGAGCCGAACACGATAGACACAAACATCGCACATTGGGGCGACATTCGAGACATCCCCGCCGACATTGCCGATGGCGATCAGTTTGACACAACTATCGCTCATTGGGGAA
>JAGLDC010000019.1 GCA_023145965.1 bacterium
TATAGTCGAAAGAGCGAGAAGAGCTGCACTCCCGAAAGTTCTGGCGGCTCTAATAGCGCAATCGCTCTGGCCGAGATGAAGTCGAGAATGGCCGAATGTTCTCTGTGTAAACTTGCTTCTCAACGAAATAAGATTGTTTTTGGTGCCGGTGATCCATCTGCGCGTATTATTTTTATTGGTGAAGCACCCGGTGCCGATGAAGACCGTCTCGGCGAACCATTTGTTGGGAGAGCCGGGCAGCTTCTCGATAAAATTTTTGCAGCAATGGGGCTTTCGAGGGATAAAGGTATCTACATCGCCAATATACTGAAGTGCAGACCTCCTCGTAACCGCGACCCACAACCCGACGAGGTTGAGATGTGTATTCCTTTCCTGATGGAACAATTAAGGATAATTCGTCCGAAAGTGATATGTTGTCTCGGTAGAATCGCCGCTCAGAATCTTCTTAAAACAGATGCCACCCTCGGGAGATTGAGGGGGAGAACTCATTATTTTAAAATAGATGAGGAAACCGAAGATATCCCTATGATAGTGACCTATCATCCGGCATATCTTCTTCGAAATTCTGCCGGAAAAAAGCCTGTTTGGGAAGACATGAAACGACTTATGGAAATAGCTGAACTCGATATACCCAAGAAGTGAGGATAGATGGTCGAAGAGAGAATAGCACCACAGAATATTGAGGTTGAGATGGCGGTTTTAGGCGCGATGATGCTCGAGAGCGAGGCACTCGACCGCGGTCTCGAGATGTTGGATCAAAACGCGTTTTATCGCAACAGTCATCGATATATTTTCGAGGCGATGCACCGTCTCGCTGAAAACGATATGCCAGTCGATATAATGACTTTGTCAGAAGAATTGAATCGCACGAACGAGCTAGAGAAGGTTGGAGGACGAAGCTATATTACCTCATTGATGGCCTCGGTAGTGACATCGGGTAATCTCACATATCACGCAGAGATAATCCGTGAAAAGGCGATTATGAGAAGTCTAATCCATGCCGGAAGCGATATCGTTACGAGTGCCTATACAGAGAATCAGAATGTCGAGGAGCTTCTCGATTCAGTTGAACAGACCATATTTAATATCAGCGAAAAGCGCCTTAAAGGCGATTTTTCCTCGCTTGCCGATATAATTCCTCAAACCTATGATCATCTCGATGAATTACGAAAGAATAAGCATTCTGTTACCGGTTTAGCGACCGGATATTATAAACTCGATGAGCTTACCAGCGGAATGCATCCATCGGATTATATAATTATTGCCGCGCGGCCATCTGTGGGAAAAACAGCTCTCTCTTTAGGAATGGTTCTTAATGCGGCACTGGAGGAAAAAAAGGGCGTCGCGCTATTTTCTTTAGAAATGGCTAAAGATCAGCTTGTTATGCGTATTATGTCTAGCAAGTTCAAGGTTGATGCTCAGCGGCTCAGGACAGGCACGCTCAACAAAAAGGATTTCAAACGCATTGGAAATAGTCTCAATACTCTTTCCAGCGCTCAAATCTTCATAGATGACACCCCTAACCTCACGGTTTTGGATATGCGTGCGAAGGTCCGAAGGTTGATGCGTAGAACCGATATAGGTCTTATAGTTGTGGATTATCTTCAGCTTATAACCGCAGGTGGTCGCGGTGGTGAGAATAGACAACAGGAAATTTCCAAGATTTCTCGACAGCTTAAAGCGTTAGCTCGAGAGATGAGTGTTCCGCTTATAGCGCTTTCCCAGCTTTCACGGCAAGTCGAGTCCAGGGATAATAAAAGGCCTGTTCTCGCGGACCTCCGCGAGTCTGGTGCTATCGAGCAGGACGCCGATGTAGTGATGTTTATTTATCGTCCAGAGATGTATGGTTTTAAGCAAGTGAAAATTATGGGAACGGATTACCCAAGCTATGGAATAGCTCAGATTATTGTAGCGAAACAGCGAAACGGCCCTATCGATGATGTTTTCCTTAGCTTCAAACGAGAATATGTAGCATTTGAAAATCTCTCCCTCGAACATGTTGAACCTTATGCAGGAGAGGAAGCACCGTATGTAGATAAGGACTATGGTGGAACCTAGAAAGAACGGTGTAGGTCAATCCTTTAATGCTCCTTTCGATCAACCTGCACAAATAGCTACTATGTTAGCTATTGTTATAATGTTAGGGTCGGGAGTAGCTATTAATTCCATTTTGCCGGCTTCAATAATAAGTATCTCCGGTAAGATATATTTTTTAATCATGATTTTCTTCGTTGTTGTAGGATGGGGTTTAACAGTCCGTTCTTATGAATTCGAAGAAGACGAATTAGTTATATCGAGTTTGTTCGGAAAAACTTCGATAGAATACTCAAAAATAACCTCTTTCGAGCTTATTACTTCGCTTTCGCACGGTGATATCCATGGTCGCGCTGGCATATCGGGCGTTTTTGGTTATCGGGGAAAGCACAATACAGATACTCATGATGGAAGTTTTAAGGTGTTATGCAACCGCTTCGATCCTGGAGTGTTGATTTTATCGGTAGATGGGTCAGTTTTTATCTCGCCGGATAAGCCAGAGGAATTATGCGAGATGTTATCATCCTATCTGGCCGATTCCATAAATTGATGTTCCTATAGGGACACTCAATATACAATGCAGAACATCTTAAATATTTTTCAATAGTTAACTCATTGCAATTCAAAGAGATAGTTTTTGGCATTTATCCTGCAGCTATTCGAAGCGATAGAGTTTGTTTTGGAGGTATATTATGTTTAGTGGAAACTTAAAAAGGTTCGAAGATACAGTTTTCGGGATTGTATTTGCCTCGCTACCATTTTTGGTATTTTTTGGCTTGTTTTTTCTCGCTGGCTCGACCTTCGGGACGCCATCGGTTAATGTCGAATACGAGCTTAATCTCACAGATGAGATTATCATGCGTGTCGAAGAGAATATGCTTTCTGAGCCGCCGCAAATTATAATCGACAATATGAGTATCGTGACGGATATGCAGTCCGATGCATGGCACTCGTATGAAGATAATCAGCAAATGCTGGCGTTGAATATGACTCGTCAGGCCCGAGAGATAGCGTTGCGTGTCGAGAGGATGCCCCAATATCGCGCCGATGTTGACGAGGAAGATGATGGGCATGAAATAGTTTTGCGTGTTCTCGAGCAAAACACCGAGACTATCGAAGAGCTTGCTCCTGCGGTAGATGAATTTGGCGATGAGATAATTCGCGAGGATTTTGCTGCTGTAGTAGAGATGCAGAATCGAGCTTGGGAGATGTATTCATCCGAAAGCTATGTTATTTCGGGAGAATTAGCTCAATTAGTTCGCGACCGTCTTCAACAGATACGGCGCGCCACTATCGAGGCGGAACAACGCTTTGGTCCGGAAAGGCTGGATGCCGCAATCGAGCGAGCACGCGAGATGATATTTTATGCAGAGAACATGGTTTTCCCCGAGGCTATTGAGGCGGTTGAGTTATTATCTACGTCCATCGACATACTTGGAGAGGCTGAATTTTATTATTTGAATGGCAAACCACGTGAGGCGAAAAAGCTTATAGATGAAACAATCCAGCTTTCCCAGAGATCGATCGAGATTGCCCGCCATGGCGGGCTCGCAATCGAGCGAATGGAGGATGAGTTCTCGCGAACCGAGGAGCTTATTGCTTTTGCAGAGGAAAGTATTAATTCAAAAACACGACCCGAGGTTAAAGAAATGATCTCTCGGGCTACTGAGCTTTTAATTGAAGCTCAATCCTCTCTAGGCAATGGTTCTGTCGATAAGGCTCAGAAATTGGTTATTGAGGCACGTCGGATGGCCGATTTAGCGAAAAGGTCTGCTATAGAGTCTGGAGATATAAATAAATGGAATGTCGAGAAAGCTCTCGACAATACAGACAACATTATCGAGCATTCAAGAACTGCGATTGAGGATTCGAATTCTCCTGAAGCCATGGATTTATTGGAAAGAGCTATTGAGGTGCAAGCTAAAGCGCGCGAGCATTTCGAGGCGGAAGAATATAAGGAGGCGTTAAGTTCGAGCCGTGCCTCGGCAGATGTCGCCAATCAGGCTATGAAAACAGCTAAAATGGATTAAATCTCACCGGGGGAAAATAAAAAGATTGTGCTCCCCACAATCCCTCGGATTTAGCCCCCCTTCGAGGGGGGCTTTTTTTATTCACTTTTTTGAGAAGCCATACCGGCCCAGAGGGCTCTTATTCTCCAAGGCAAAATATTTTCCTATTTTTGGGATGTATGCCGGAGGAGAAAATAGTTCCATTTTTAGTGAGCCGTCGATAAATACATCTTCATTTACATGCGTGGCGACAACCTCTCCAATAAACAGTTCATGAGAGCCAAGAATTAGACTTTCGATTACCCTACACTCGAGATTAATCGGGAATTCTCTGATGATTGGGACCGAAATGATAGACGCACGGTCTTTTGTTAAGCCAGAAACGCTCCATTTGTCAATTTTGTTTCCGTGAAGCACGCCGCAAGAATCGACAGCGCGTGTATTTTCTTTCTGAGCAATATTGACTGTAAATTCGGGGTTTTCATGGATAATGTGATAGCTATGTCTATGATCACGCCGGATGGCAATGGAAATACAGGGTGGTTCGGAGCAGGCTACTCCTATCCATGCAAGCGTGATGAGATTATCTCCACTTTTTTCCGAACTCACTGCAATAACCGATGCTGGGATGGGTGCGATAAGAGGATATGGTTCGGCGAGAATAATTTTCATAAATAACCCTTTTTTTTTTCACTTTTCTAATTATCTTAGACAATATAAATGGATTCGCGTTTTTCAAGTAGCCTTGAAAACGCACATCATTATTCGGTTTTGTTAGGGAATCGAAGTTATTTGAATATTATATTGCTTTTCAAAAATGCCTTGACATTGATGGTAAGGCCAAGTATTTTTCTACAAATTGTAAAATATGGAGAATTAGTATTTTTAAAATCAAGAAGGAGGATTTAGAATGAAGCCTAAGGCTATGCTCTTTTTAGGGATGATGTTGCTTGCTCTGTGCGTTTTTGCGCAAACAGAGGTCGAGTTGTTCCCCTTTGAGACATTCGATTCATGGGTAACACCCGCCACTCCGCCTACCGCTTGGACTCGTATTGTCGGAGGCGATGAAGCAACGCCGCTTGAAAATGGTAACGATTGGCATCCCTTTTCAGGCGCCAGTGAAGGTGGGACCTGGTCAACGCTACCGGTTGCAAGGATTCACTGGAGTCCGGAAGAAGTGGCTGATGATTATCTCGTCACGCCGTCTTTCGATCCAACAACTGCAACATTTGATTCAGTAGTTCTAGAATATGAAACCGATTATTCATGGTGGGATGTTGATCCGGGAACTGGTGATAATTATGTGCTTCTATCGATTGATGGTGGGACAACCTGGCCGGAAAGTCTTTATACCTATGGTATATCTTCCGGAATAATCCACGAAACCCGCCGTATAGATATTACATCGCTAGTTGGTGGGCACGCCGATTGCAAAGTGGCTTTTTGGGAACGCAGAAACACAACCAACGAGGTATGGTGGTCGATAGATAATATAGTCGTTTATGGCTATGAAGCTCCTGCGGAACCAAGCCCTCCTTTGTTCTATTACACATGCGAAACTACTCTTCCGGGTGGGACTTCTTCACACACCTTCGAGGTTAACATTGATGATGTTACGGGTGTTAATCCAAGCACGGCGGAGTTCTGTTATAGTATAAATGGCACTGCGACTACTTGCGCTGTAATGACTTATGTTACAGGAGCTGGGGATGGTCTTGGAGATTACAGCTACAACCTTGCTGGACTTAACGACTGGGACCAAGTAGTCTATTATTTTCAGGCGACAGATACATATACTCCGTCAACGCCTGGAACCAGTGATCCTTGTACCGTTTCAGTTCTCGGAGATTATTACGTTTACGAAGATGGCACCGGACTTCCGATGAGCCCCGACCCAACTTGGATCGATTGCTCTTCCGGCTTCGAGCTTACCGCCTGGGAAGCCGACGACGTTTATGGTTCTGTTACCGGGATGGTTTTCAACCCTGTGTTCTATGGTGTTGAACACGCTATGGTTTGGCTTTCTTCAAATGGATGGATGCATCTCGGAACTACGAGCCCCGGTGGTTCGTATCGTACTCCCGAGGATATCCCGACAGCCGGAGGTTCCCTGGATGGAATGCTGGCTTTTCTTTGGAGTGACCTGATTGGTTCGGATGCAATTTCTGCTTGCTATTATGATGATGATCTAAGTGGTGATTATTTCTTGCTATCATTTGATAATTGGAGAGTTTTTGGATATACCGGAACTTATTTCAATGTTCAAATACAGGTTTGGCATCCAGATGTTATAGTTTGTCCGGGTGGCAATTGCGCTATAGATGTTCGTTTCAATGTTCTTCCACCGGTTCTCGATGAATTCTCGATGGGAGTCGAGAATTACGATGGCTCTGTTGGAGCGCCATATATGTATGTTGGTGGTGCAATGGCAAGTCCGGATTATTTCGGTCTTACAACAGCTACGAGGACTATCCGTTATTGCACAGTTCCGCCTCCTGAAGGTGGCGAGCTTTACGGTTATGTGACTCTTTCTGGAAGATCTGATCATTCAGGTGCCACAGTAGGAATTGTTGGAACAGGATTGTCCGGCACAACCGATGCTTCAGGCTATTATGAAGTTTCGCGTGTTCCTGAGGGCACGAATGATGTGTATTGCACGCATCCGGCTTTCTTCGAGGATACGGCATTTGGTCTTATTTTCGTCGAAGGATCGAGAACGCGCCAAGACTTCACGCTTGACCCGCGTCCGACCGGTTATATTGCCGGTTATGCCGACCTTACCGATACTCCGGGCGCCGATATTAACATCGCATGCGAGGGGCTAGGCACGGTTGTAAACGATCTAACCGATGTAACAGGCTTGTTTGTCCTCGATGGCGTCGATGTTGGCGATAATCAGGTTGTTGCTCAATATGCTGGATACGATATTGCATGGTCGCCGATGACCGCAGTTGCGCCCGGCGAAACAACTTGGATAGATACGATTTTCCTTAATCCCATACCGGTCGATAGCCTCGAAGATGATGGTGACGGCGGCGTTCCTGATCCGCTTGCAGGTGGATGGGAATGGGGAACACCTACTGTTGTTGGGCCAACTGCAGCTTATTCAGGTGCTAATTGTTGGGGAACCGATCTCGAAGCAGCATATGCAGTTAATGCTCACTGGAAGTTAGATGTAGAGATTCCTTTCCCATCTATGGAATTCAGTTGGTGGCAGTGGATTGACATGGAAGATGGGTTTTCTGTGGCTTATGACGGCGGAAATATGAAGGTTTCGACCGATGACGGACTTACCTGGACAATCGCCGCTCCGCTCGATACAGCTTATAACTTCCCATTCTCAATCCTTAATCCATATCTCTACGGCGAAGATTGCTGGTCTGATGACGATGGAGTTTGGGATGAATGGATTAAACAGAGTATCGCTTTAACCCCCAATGTTACTCATGTGAGATTCGATTTCGCTTCCGATGCTTCTCTATCGCGTGATGGTTGGTATGTGGATGATTTCTCATTTATGGTTTCACCGACAGGTATGTTGCAGGTCTTTGTCTATGATTGCAATACCTATGAGACTATCGAGGGAGCTTTAGTTTATGCTCCGGGCAATAGCGGTTATACCGGCCCTGATGGAAGTGTTATGTTGGATAATATTCAATATGGCGACGTAACCGTAAATGCAGGCATACCCGGCTACTGGCCCAACCACAAAGAGGCTTTAGTTTTCATAGATGAAGTTACGACGCTTCTTCTTCCTATTTGCCCGATCGATGTAGATGAGATTACTGGTCAACTCGATCAAACCGAGGAAGATTCGCTTTTATTCGAGCTTTGCAACCCGACGGAAGATACTGTATGGTATCACTTCACCGGGGTTCCCGGTTCGATTGGTGGTGCCCGCGCTCGTGTCGAGAGACCGATTGAAGAGGCAAAGCCTGGTTTTATCGAAGACTCGGCAGCTAAGTTTGCGATGAATTGTGCTACCAGCACTTCGATAGACCGTTCCGAGTCGAGAATGCGTCCTTCGGATGTTGGAGCTGTTATCGATTCTTACTCTATCCCTGAAACCAACCTCCCGTGGGGATTCGGTATCGAGGGAAGACTCAATATAGATAGAGTTTGGGTTAGTGAACGCCATGAAATTGGCGGGACGATCACTCAAGTTCAGAACATGGCATGGAATTACCCGGCTTGGGCTTATTCGGGTATAGTATGGGATATAGGTCGCATACATTGGCCTGATCTTGCTCCCGATATAGCCTGGTTTGTCGATATGGCTTGGGATGCTAATCGCAATGTGATGTGGCAAATTGAATCTGATACAACATATAAGATTTATGCTTGGGATCCCAATACTGGTGAAATTGTAGATTCTCTAGGAGGTCCTTGGGCAGCAAATTGGCAAAGAGGACTCGGCTATGATTTTGCACGCGATGTGTTCTACATTGGTAGTTGGTCAACTAATGTAATTTACGAAGTAATGGGTCCCTCATGGGATACTCCAGGCGAAATCCTCAATGTATTCGCTGCTCCTGCCTGTGGTGGAATAGCTTTCGATCCAGGTAGAAGGACTATCTGGTATGCTGATGCTGGAGCTGTTGGTCTTATTTATGAGATTGACCCTTCGACAGGTGATATAATCAATACTATTGCTGCTCCGCACTCCGAACTTGGCGGTCTTGCTGGTCTTGATATGGACTATCAAGGTAGGCTTTGGGTTATGAACTTTGCTATTCCTCGTATCTATGTTATCGAGGCTCCTGCAAGTGTTCTACCCGGTGGCATGTATGTCGATCCCATCAGCGGTTATATAGCGCCGGGCGAATGCCAGACATTTGCACTTGTTAATCCGGCTTATGCTAATCCTGCTGGTGACTATGATTTCGATGCTTATTTCTATCCAGATCCAAATCTTGAGCCTACTCTCATCCCGGTTAGTGTTCAGATTTTACCCAAGGCCCCGAGGGGTTGGAGTTTGATCTCTGTTCCGGTTATAGCTAATCCGAACGATCCGTTCATTCAGTTCATGGATGACATTACTCCGTTCGATGTTGACCACACCGTTTCCAATATCTGGGGATGGAATCAGGATGCTGGCATCTACGAGATGCCCACAGGATTCAATCGCGGGCGTGGTTATTATCTAAAGACATGGCTCGAGGGAACGTTCTGGGATGTTTACGGTGCTCCGTATGCTTCTGGAGATTTCACCTATCCGGTTTATTATCCGGAAGAAAGCCCCAGTTGGGGTTGGTGGCTAATTGGAAACCCGTATAATAAGCGTGTCGATTGGGATGCTGTTTATGCGGCTACCGACTTCACTTACATACACCCTGAATACTGGACCTGGTCACAGAAAGAGGGATTCAAGTCTTACAGCCCGATTCTTGGTGGCCACGGTGAGGATAATCTAATCGATTCTTGGGTTGGTTATTTCATCGATGTTCTTCCTGGAAATCCGATGACATATACAAACATCATTTATCCAGAAGACGGAACGATGGAGACCTTCACCGCTAAGATTCGTCCCACAGTAAAGAAGGTTAAGACAGCAAACCCGGAGGAATTTGCTCTCCGAGTCTCTGTCAGTGCAATTAATAGCTCCGACAGGCGCTATGACACATATAATTATATCAGTGTGAATAACCTTGCTATCGATGGTTATGGTGATTATGACATTCGCGAACCTTCTGTTGTCCCACCGAGTGGTGCGATAAAGGCTTTCTTCGAGAATAGCGGTCTCAGGCTCATGAGAAACACCAAAGAGAACTTTAACCTGGAGTTCAAAGACTGGGACTTCGTGGTTAGGGATCTTCCGGCGGGCATGACAGTTACACTGACATGGCCGAAGGATCGTGTTCCTTCCTCGGATGATGTTTCTTGTGGTGTCGATAATCTCGATAGAAGATGGAATCTTCAAATGACAGATATTTCTACCGGAACAACAATAGATATGCGAGAGGTATATTCTTACACCTTCACAAGCACGAGTGGTGCTCGTAGGTTTACGATGACTCTCGGCGATGTTCCGTTGAATATCGATGATGCTAAGCTTCCGACCGAATATGCGCTTTCGGCCAATAAGCCGAATCCGTTCAATGCTACGACTGAATTCACTGTTGCCCTTCCAGAGAAGGCCCATGTGAAGGTCGAGGTGTTTAATCTTCTCGGTAAGAAGGTTAACACTATAGTCGATAGCGAAAAGGAAGCGGGCTACCAGAGGGTTATCTGGAATGGCAGAGATGCTCAGGGTCGCGATGTCCCGAGTGGGCTTTACCTTTATAAGGTTTCCGCCGGTGATTTCCGTCAGACTCGCAAGATGACGCTCATCAAGTAGCTTAGAGTAAATGAGTGCCCCAAATGGGGTTTTAGAGGCCGGGGGATTAACTCCGGCCTCTTTTATAAAGAGGAGGAGGAGAGTTAGTATGGTGACAAAAGAACAGATTATCGAAGGTTTAAAAAATGTTTATGATCCCGAAATACCTGTAAATATTGTTGATCTGGGATTCATTTATGATGTTCGCATTGATGAGAATAGAGTAGAAGTTGATATGACATTGACAACTCCTGGATGTCCAATGCACCAGATACTAACTAAGATGGCCGAGGAGGCTATTTTGGCTGTAGAGGGGATAGAAGGTGCTAAAGTAAACCTCACTTTCGAGCCTAGATGGTCGGTTGAAAAGATTACTGAAGATGGTAAGATCAAGCTTAGAGGGTTAGGATATAATATTTAAGAGGGATAGATTGAGGGTAGAGGCGTAATAAGGAATTAGGTTGTGGCCTGAAGACGTTACTTTTTTACTTTCGTTTTGTCGCTGTCACGATTTTTGCTTTTCCGATAATTTAACTTTATTAGTATTTTGATATCGAGCAAAAATCTCGCTCCCCACCTTGTTGTCACGAAATTTGCAGAGGGGGCAAATTTCGCGCTATCGCCTTACCTGCGCCATCGGCGGAGATTTTGTATAAGACTGAAAATTAGATAGAAAAAAACCGGTGGTTTTGAAACCACCGGTTTTTTATTTAATTTTAATATATATTTAGTTTTCGCCTTCGATCACTCTAACAGGCATAAGCGTAAGCGGCTCCGGATATCTATATAAGGATACAAGGTCGATATATGGTTGGAAGGCGTTTTCGATTTCTTTTGGGAGTTCCAGTTTTCCGACGGCTGAGCCGGAATAAATCTCGAATGCCATTTTGAAAAAACTTTTTTCTTTAGGATACACGACGATTCCCAACTCTTCTTCCGGGATAGAAACCATATTTGCGGCGATATCAATAACTTCGGATAAGGAGGCTATTCTATCAGCGAGGTGGTTTGCTACAGCCTGGTTGCCTGTCCAGATTCGTCCTTCGGCGAGTTTAAGTAGAGAATCGAGTTCGAGGCCTCTGCCTGCTGCAGCCTTAGAGGTGAAATCGCTGTAGATCGCGAGTGTTGACCTTCGAAAAGCGTCGTAGGCTTCGGGGTCCATCGGTTTGTGCAGGGAGAAATCGTCAGCTAGCGAGCCTCGTGTGATTGTATCTACGGTAATGCCGACCTTTGTCATAAGTTCTTCAATATTAAATTTCATGAAAATGACACCGATAGAACCGGTTATTGTTCCTTCAGAACAGAAAATTGAATCTGCGGGCATACTAATGTAGTATCCACCGCTTGCGGCAACACCTCCCATACTGACCAATACGGGTTTTTTCTCCTTTGCATCGATAATGGATTTCCATAAGAAATCACTAGCGAGGGCGCTTCCTCCGGGCGAATTTACTCGAAGCACAATAGCTTCGATATTGTCGTCATCAGCAGCGTCATCGATAGCTTCCATAAAGGTTTCATCGCCGATAGAGAAATTGCTTTTAAAGGGATTGTCTTTTGATTCGCCGGAATGGATATTGCCGAGGCAATATATGACAGCGATTTTTTGTTTGCCGGACAGAAAGCTTTTTGAGGATTTATATCTGGATACTGACACTATTCTCTCGTCGTTATCCTCGACTAATGAAAGCATTTTATCTTTGTATTCCTGTGGGTAGAGGATTCCATCGATAAGTCCTATTTCGAATCCTTCTTCGGCTTCGAAGGTTCCTTTATCGACGATAGCTCTGAGTTGTTCTTGGGTAATATCTCTGCGTTGGGCGACTTTTACGATCCAATTTTGGTAAAGGTCATCGAGCAGAGATGTATAGTTTTCGCGAAGTGGTGGTGTAAAGCCTTTTTGAGTGAACATCTCTGCTGCGCCTTTATAGTCACCAATCTGGATTACATCGAAACCGACGCCGACTTTTTCTGCTGTTCCGGCATAGAACATCGGCATTATAGCCATTCCAAGTAAAATGAAATCGCTCGGAGGGGGCATGAATACGCTATCAGCAAGTGAAGAAGCAAGAAGGCCCTTCATTCCTGCAGATGGCATAAAGGCATAGACGGGTTTTCCACTGTCTTTAAACTCCTCGACCGCTTTTGAAAATTCATCGAGTTGAGACCTGGAGAGTGATACACCATTGATCTTGAGTGATAAAGCAATAATGTCCTCATCCTCGGCGGCAGTTTCTATGGTTTTTATCAGACTAAGAAAATTTGAGTCTTTCTTGAAGCTGAAACCTGAGAAGTTGTATGTGCTTCTTTCTGGATAGGGTTTAGAAAGGTTGACGCTTAATATTGAAGCCTTGTCAATCGATGCAGCGCTTTTTCCAGATATCCCAGAAAGGGTTTTAACCGCAAACAAAACTACCAAGAATAAAACAATCAAAACAACAGAAATAATTATAAGAGCTTTTTTCACTTTTCCTCCAACGGTTTGTTTAAAATACAATCTATATAAAAACCAGTCGGGTTTCAAGTTATAAGAGATGGCTTGGAGCTAGAACTATTTTCGGGGGGCGTCGGCCGTTGTGCCGATAGGCACAACGGAACAAGCAGGTCGCAAGGAATTTTGCTTCGATTTGACTATTTTAAAGCGACCTGCTTGTAAGCTTCTGCTCGAAAGGTCGAGGATATATTTTTGGGAGGAAAACTGTGCTCCTTTCGAGCAGGAGCTTACGACGTCCCCTTTTGGGTTAAACACGCAAGAATCCTTTTTCAATAAAAACCTTGACATAAACCTTTGCTATAGATATTTTAATCAGACTCTTCGAGGGTGTAGCTCAGTAGGTAGAGCACCGGCCTTTTAAGCCGGTTGTCGTGGGTTCGAAACCCCCCACCCTCATTGTTATATTTCCTAATAAGGATTAGTATAAAAAGGCGGCCTCTCGGCCGCCTTTGTTTTTATATGAATAATTTGCTATTTCATTAAGACTGCACGACGCACGAAGGTTTTATCTGTGTATGTTGCCTTGATGAAGTAGATTCCACTGGGGCTCGAGCTACAATCCCAAGTGAAGTTATGATTCCCTTTTTTTACAGTAGAATTATTTATTGTAGCGGTGATGCCATTGATGACAGAGCTTGTGGTATCAGTTACAAGGCAATTTATCGAGAAAGGATTTGGAGAATAGTTATTGCTAATAGAATCGACTATTAAAGTAAGGGGTGCAGTGATGTTAAGCGTTAGCTCGCCGGTTGCCACACTTACCGCACCGATACCATTATAGTGTTGCTAACTTATGGGTTGTCCATGGGGCGAGGTTTACTGGATTTCACCACAGAAGCACAGCCGAGTCGTCATAAGAACCGGTTCCGCTGCTGAAGAAACTACACTCAAAGCCAATAAAAACAGGATAATAGTTCTTTCATTTAATCTCTTTAGAGCAATGAATATTTGCAGAATTCATCGAGTTTGGATTTATCGTTATTTTGGATGATTGAAATTATTTTAAGAAACTTGCAATACTGTTGAGAATTCTTAAAATTGGAATGAGATTAAAATTAGGAGGTTTTTATGAAGAAAATAACAATCCTGTTTTTACTCACAGTCCTTTGTTTCAGTTCGTTTGCTGAAATAAATCTCCGCGAGATTCATCGAATAGATATTAATCCAGTGGGTGCGGTCGATGCCGATGGTCAGGTTGTTTATGCCGGAGTCGGTGGGGCATTGAATGTTTATAACATTTACCACAAGGATTTTCCTCAGTTCATATCCACGATTGACGATAGGTCAAGCTTGGTGAAAGCTATTCGGATCGAAGGGGATATTCTTTGGGTTATGTGGGAAAAAGAGGGTCTTCAGGCTTTCGATATTACGGATAGGTATTCGCCAAGGTTTATTGGTGAGCTCGAAGGTGGCCTCGATCAAAAATTCGGGAAATTCACTTCGATGGACATCGAAGGCGACCTTGCATTCGTTTCTGGAGAGAATTTTTTGGTTTCCGTTGATATTTCCGATCCTTTGAATCCCGAAGTGCTGAATTTTGCTACTCTCAACGGTGCTCCTTTGAGGATAGATTATTTTAATAATCGCCTTTATATTGCAGGAGGCAATTTAGGCCTCGCAGCGCTTTTTGTTCCAGACCCAAAGCAGTTTTTTCTCATTGGGACCCAGAAGGGCATTTATACTACTGTAAAAGCCTACGGCTCGAATGTTGTTTATGGCCGGCTTGATGAGCCTAAACCCAATGAAGAGAAGCTTTTCCGGGATCACCTTTTCACAATGCCCTTTCGTTCGCCGATGGTTGTCGATGTTTGCGGGGATTATCTTTTTGCCGGAGGCGCCGCAAATTTCTCGATTTATCAAATGCCACCGGTTGGAGGAAATCCGCGCTTAATTTGGGATCTTCCGGACATGCCAACTTACGACTGCGCGCTTCATGGCGATGTTGTCTATTTAGCCAATCTTCATAAGGGCCTGTCTGTCTTTGATATTCATACTCCCTCTCGCCCGAACGAAATCGGTCGCCTTGTAACGCATGATTTCCCTAGAAGGAGCCTGATCCACGATTATAAAATGTATGTTGCTGCTGGTGTTTCCGGAGTTCTGGTTTATGATATTGGAAATCCAGACTATCCGCGCCTTGTCGATACGCTTGCTTCAGATAAGCTCGAACTTGTATGGGATGTCGTGATCGAGGGCGATTATATTTATATTCTTGGCGCGCGGGAAAGTATATCTGACAATATCTTTATTGAGCAATACCACCTCGACGGCGAATTCTCCGCAGAATACCCCATCGAGCGCGTCGATAGACTTGACCCCATCGGCGAGATGGTTTTTGACAGCGGGCGTATTGCTATAAGTCTCGGTATAGGCGGAATTGCAGTTTGTGATTTTACAGATAATAGAATCAGCGTTCGCTATATGATAACTGATCGCTCGCGCCAGTTTTGTGATCTCGAGTTTGTGGGAAAAAACCTCATAGCCTCCGATTTTCACGGCGGATACCACATTTTCGCGCTAGATAGAGGCATACCTCCAACAATAGGCTATATCAAGACAAGCGATGAGGGCGGCAACGGCATCGCTGTTGTCAGCGATTATTTGCTTGGTGCCGACGGCCCAAACGGACTGGTTGTTATCGATATTAGTGATCCTGCGCGCCCGAGTCTTGTAGGTGGTTATTCAACAACTTGGGCTACGGATATCGCTATTGACGGTGATCTGGCTTATCTGGCCGATGGTCAGGGCGCACTTAAGATTTTCGATATCAGCAATTTACCCATTATCGACCTAGTTGCGGAGCTACCCTCCGGCGGTTATTGGACTGGGGTCATGCTTGATGATGGTTATCTTTTTGGCATCGATCGCTATATTGGCATCCATGTTTATGAGATTCAGAAAACAGTTATCGCTAAAGGCCCGGCTGAGAAACCCCTCGAAGCGGCCTTTATTGACGTTTTTCCGAACCCGTTCAACTCGCGAGTCTCAATATCAATCGATATTCCGAAACGCACCGAAGTGGATCTTGCGATTTACGACATTTCTGGGCGCAAGGTCACAACTATAATTGACGATGTGCTTCCTGCAGGGCGTTACAATCTTGCTTGGCGTGCCGACGATCAGGCCTCGGGAACCTATTTCGCGGTTCTCCGCGCCAGCGGAAGAGAGCTTAAGAAGAAGCTTTTACTTGTTAAGTAGGTTTTCAGTTTTAGGTTTTATATAGGGCGGTTTTTTGACCGCCCTTTTTTTTGGTAATTGCTGAGGGTTAAGTGAATGAAGTGGGTGTATTGTCTATGTGCCTTTTGTTGATACATTTTCCCGCCTACCGGCCGTCACGCTCCGTGCGAGTGTCCAACCGAGCTGGGCATAGCCATTTTCTTGTGCACGGACTCCCCCGGAGCCCCGCCATTCCACCCTCGCGCCGGCCTAAGCCGACGTCAATCAAATGGGAGCGCTGGCGCGTGTGCATCTTCAGGGCTGGAGGGTTTAAGTCTAAATCCCGTTCGGTTTCGAACAGGCAATCATTCGCGTTTCATGCACAGGCGACAGCTTTTTTATGGCGGGCAAGCTTTTACTTGAGCATGATGGAGTGATATGAGGGGTCAATCACATATCGGATATTCAATCGGAAGTGCATTTGGTTTTCTCTTCACAGTGGAAGAAAAAGGTTCACCAGTGAGCTAGTTGTTGCGAAGTAGGGGCGATCCGCTTGATCGCCCGATGCAATCATGCTGGGGTAAACTGGTCTTTGGTCGCACCGCAGACCGGGCATGTCCAGTCGTCCGGAATATCCTCGAATGCAGTTCCTGCGGCAACGCCGTTGTCAGGATCGCCGGTCTCGGGGTCGTATTCCCAGCTGCAGATATCACATACATATTTCATCTTATTCTCCTTCGGTTTTTCTTTTTGATCGCCTCTAAAGGTCGGTGCGTTGGCCTGTGCTTTGCCTTTGAGGACAGTGTGGTAATATTTGTAAGTCATTGGTTTTTTGTTAGAAAGCACCTTCCCTCCGATAATCTCGGCGATGAAAATCGTGTGCGTGCCGACATCGAGGGAGTCCACAACTTTGCCCTCGATAGTTGAGACTGTGTGGTCGGTGACCACTGGGCAACCGTTGTTCCCTAGGCGATGGATGCACTGCGACATCTTGTCGGTGTCCCTTCCGGATCGGAAACCGAAGAGGCCGATCATAGTCATCGGTGTTTCCTCGTCGAGGATAGATATCGAAAGCAGGTGCGATTTATCGATGAACGAGTGAGTTAGGGTATTTTTATTAAGTGCTACCGCGATTTTCGGTGGTTCGGCGGTCACCTGAATGATCGCGTTGGCTATCTGGCCGTTATTACGCGTCCCATCGGTCGAGGAAACCACATAAAGGCCATAGGACAGATTCCAAAGGGCGCTCAAGTCTAGTGCATTAGTCATAGTTATTCTCCGAAGGTTTTTGAGTTCCAGCCCCAGTTATCCCGGTCATATTCGGCGAAAGTAACATAGATTCTATCCGCGCTTATGTCAGTGATTTCTGTGACTAGACAGGTTATTTGGGATGTTATTTCGTTTTTTTGTTTTTTAGATAACTCGCCAAGCAATCGAATATCGCAGAATGTGCAATTTCCTTTATTCCCACCGAAGAAGAGGTTTTCGCCGCAGGAGATGTCTATCATCACATATTTTTTGCTTTTACCAGCCGTTTCTTCCATTATCTTTTCGAAACCACTCTTTAACCTCGAACAATCTTCTTCAACCAAAATCTTCGAAATTCGGCAATCAATAAAGGGCATCCTTATCCTTTCGGTTGTTAAATACTTCAAAACTTTTTACTACAATGCCCTGCGTCGCAGTTTATATTGGACCGCATTGAGGTCTTTCAAACGCGGAGCGGTTGAGGCCACGTTCCGACAGGGAACCTTGGGATAAAAATTAAAATAACAGCGCACTACTCGATTTTCTCGGCCATATCGGCAGCAACCTTAAGGCCTAATTCACGGCACTTCATAAGGTCGCTGTTAGTGGGGACATATTTAATCTTTATGCTTTCCTGAGTTCGCCCGACCTTCATCTCGTCGAGGTTTTTCTCCAAAATGCCCACCGACTCACCACTCCAGCCGTAGCTCCCGAATGCTGTGCCGATAAGGTTTTGCGGCTTTAAGCCCTTTATATATGTCATCACATCGGCAACAGTAGGGAAAATGCCGTTGTTAAGGGTCGGCGAGCCGACCAACAGCGCACCAGCATCAAGGAGTTCTGTGGCAACCTCGCTTCGTGGACTCTGGTGAAGGTTGATAATCTTCACCGAGGCGTTGCCAGCAATAAGCCCCTCGGCAATCGAGCGCGCCAATATCTCCGTGCTTCCCCACATAGTATCGTAAATCACGACAGCTTTCATGGTCGGTTTCTGATCGACATACTCGCTATACCAGCCAATGATTTTCTCTACCCACTCTTTGCCGCGCCAGATAGGGCCGTGGTCTGGGCATATAAGCTCTATGTCAAGACCGAGGCCAGCGAGGTCCTTTAGAACCTTTTTTACTATCAGCGAATATGGCAAGACAATATTAGAATAATATTTGTCCGATTCGTTGCGTAGAAGAGCCTCATCGAACTGCTCGGCGAAACGCTCACCAGTCGCGAGATGCATCCCAAAAGCATCCTGAGAGATAAGTGCTTTTTCCTCTGGGATATAGGTTACCATAGAGTCCGGCCAGTGTATCATGCGCGTCTCGATGAAATCTAACGTAACGCCTCCGAGGTCGAGCGAGTCACCACTGGAAACGGCTTCGACTTCGATGCCATAATGAGAAAAAAGCGCCTTTTTCCCCATCTTAGAGGCAAGAACTTTCTTTGGTTTAATTTCACTTATCACTGACTTAAGGCAACCGGTGTGGTCAGGTTCGGAGTGGTTAGAGACTATGTAATCTATATCCTGTGGATCGACCACCGAGGCTATCCGCGATAATAATTCTGCTTTGAACGGTGCTTTCACTGTATCTAAAAGAACAATTTTTTCGCCCATCACAAGATATGCATTGTATGTGGAGCCTCGAGGCGTGTCGTAACCGTGGAAATCTCGAATCTTCCAGTCTATCGCTCCAACCCAGTATATGCGGTCTGTAATTTTAATAGCCTTAAATACTTCAGACATAATAGCCTTTCGCAAAAGTCCATCTTTATCTAAAAGTATAAATTAAAATTGTGTTTTGGCAAGAACGAACTATAAGATTAAAATAATGAATTTAATATGCAAAAAATAATGATAATTGAAAACAATAACAAAGACCGCTGGCGCGGGTGTGGGCAAAGGGATTTTTGCGCGAGGAAATTTAGCTATTATTAGTAATGGTTAAAATAGCAAAAATCGTGACAGCGGTTTTCGGCGAGAAAAGAGATAATTGAGATAGGTGTTCATCTGTTCTAACTTGTTGTAAGGCAATAAATAATACGAAAAAAGTAAAAAGAATACTTCTATAGTCTTGAAATTCTCAAGACAAATCATATAATAACTCGTTAATATTCGGGACATACAAAAGTAGCCTCGACTGTGCCACTCCTTAGGTGATTTGGAGAAAAAATGTCTTATCAATTCCTGAAAAAAAGAATCGAAGAAGAACTCCACCAAATTAAAGATGATGGCTTCTGGAAAACCGAACGCATAATAACATCGGGCCAGGGGAGCGAAATAACAATCAGTGGTGGGCGCAAGGTGTTGAATTTCTGTTCTAATAACTATCTAGGTCTCGCAAATCACCCACGCATAAAAAAAGCAGCGATAGAGAGTATTGAAAAATATTCCTATGGCCTATCCTCTGTAAGATTCATTTGTGGAACCCTCGATATTCACCGAGAACTCGAGCGTCGCCTATCTGAATTTTTAGGAATGGAAGATACAATTCTATATGTTGCCTGCTTCGATGCCAATGGAGGCCTATTTGTTCCTTTTTATAACTCTGATGACTCAGCCATCATTACTGACACTCTGAATCATGCTAGTATTATCGATGGCATTCGCCTCACTCGCGGGGGCAAACGATTCATCTTCGAGCATGGCAATATGGAAGACCTCGAAAAAAAACTTAAACAGGCCGAATGTTACCGCAATAAAATCATTATCACCGATGGTGTCTTCTCAATGGATGGCGATATAGCTAAACTCGATGAAATCGCGCCATTGGCTGAGAAATATGGTGCTCTATTTGCTGTTGACGATTCGCATGCTACCGGCGTTATAGGAAAAACAGGAAGAGGCACACCCGAATATCGCGGTGTCAAGGTCGATGTTATTACATCGACGCTGGGCAAAGCGCTTGGGGGCGGTAACGGAGGTTTCATCAGTGGGCCCAAGGAGCTAGTAGAGCTTCTCAGGCAGAGATCGAGACCATACCTTTTCTCGAATTCGATTGCTCCTGCCACAGTCGGCGCAAGCTTGGCAGTCCTCGACATAATCACAGAAACCACCGAATTTGTCGATAGACTCACCGAAAATACTAAATATTTTAGGAATAAAATTTCCAGCCTGGGCCTCGATGTTAAACCGGGTAATCATCCAATTACACCTATAATGCTACCCGAAGACCGTCTCGCTAATCAGTTCGCCGATGCTCTCCTCGAAGAAGGTATTTATGCCGTCGGGTTTTATTACCCTGTAGTTCCTAAAGGCAAAGCTCGCGTTCGGGTGCAAATTTCCGCATCTCATACAAAAGAACATCTTGACTTCGCTATAGAAGCCTTTGGTAAGGTTGGTAAGAAACTCGGCATTTGCGTTTGACAAATCCAACCCTCTCAAATATATTCTTATAATTTACAACCCAATTGTCATGGAGAAGTAATGCGAATTTCAATCCTCCCGATAATTGCAGTGATAGCTTTAGCCTTTTCTGCGATATCTGAAGACGACCCAACCCGCTGGGCGCCCGGTATGGTTCTCATCGAAGTCGAGCAAAACGAATTCGGAGACCCAATAATTGATAATGATGGTTTTGTTACAACGGGATGGCCGGAACTCGATCTTATCTGTAGAGACCTTGGAATCGAGCAATGGCAACGAATAATCCCTATAGCGCCGAACCCGGAATATCGCCGCCGTTGGCACTGGGTTGAGAGATGGTTCCAGTTCTATTTCGATCCCGACGTCACAGATGTTCCCACGGCAGTCGAAGCCTTAAGGGACGTCAAGGGTGTTAAGATAGTCGAGCCGAACTTTCGCGGTTCGCATTGCGCAACTCCCAACGATATGTTCTATTTAGGACACCAATGGTATGTCCGTAAGGTCGGCGCGGATAGGGTCTGGGATTTCACGCAGGGCGACACGACGATCATTCTTTCTGCGGTAGATTCGGGCGTCGATTATATCCATGAAGATCTGACGAATCTGATCTGGCAAAATTTGGGCGAAGACCTCGACGGCGACGGCATCGTTTTCATCCCCGGCGAGGGATTCGATCCCGACGATATTCAACAACTGCCGGACTCGTTCCCGGATTCGACATGGGACACCGACGGCAACGGCTATATCGACGATTTCATCGGCTACGATTTCGTTACTGGAGTTTATACCGACGCTTATCGCCATCCAACAGACCCATTAATTAAAGAGGACGGCCTCGATTACGATAATGATCCTAACGATTTCCGTTATAACGGCCACGGAACGCACTGCACCGGCACGATGGCCGCCGAGGCGAATAACCATATCGGTATCGCCGGAATTACATGGCATACGCAGATCATGTGTCTCCGCGCCGGTTATTACTCTCGCGATTGCAACGGCTACAACCAAAACGACGCCGTCCTTCGCGGCCTTCAATACGGCGTTTCTATGGGTTGTAGGATTTTCAATTTCAGCTATGGCGGCGACGACTCGAGCCATTTTGTCCACGCGATCATCGACACCATAGTCAACGACTGGGGTGCACTGATAACGGCGGCCGCCGGCAACGACGACACCGATTTAACACATTATCCTTCGGCATATCCGGAGGTTATCGCTATCGCGGCAACAAATCAATCGGACCAAAAGACCTATTTTTCAAATTATAGCCCGACGGTGGACATCTCCTCGCCGGGAATTGACATCGGCGCGACCGTGCCGACGTTTTATGAATGCCCTCCGGCGCCATGCGATATGGGATGGTCATCTAACTTCGCCTCGGGGTATGCAGATTTCCAGGGGACGAGCATGGCGGCACCGGTCGTCGCGGGTTGCGCGGCACTGCTCTGGAGTTTCTTCCCCGACAGTTCGAACCACTGGATTCGTAACCGTCTCGAAGATTACACCGACTACATTTACGACGTCCACGGAAATGGCTCTTTCGAGGCCGATTCGCAACTCGGCACCGGGCGGATCAATGTTTTCAAGGCTCTTGCCGCAGGTATATTCCCGTCGCTAACCCTCACCGAAGTTGCTTTCGACGATGAAAACGCCAATGGACGCCCCGAACCTGATGAAGAAGTGGTAGTCACTCTAACATACGAAAACAGCAACGACCCTACGTGGGCTGCCGCTGTTGGTGTCGAGTTGACTGTCACTACCGAAGACACCCTAATCATTATGCTCGACAGCATGGCAACAATTGGCACAATCCCACGCGGAAGCAATGGTTCAAACGATACCGATCCGATTGTTTTCAAGATGGACCCTGCATATCGTTATGGGCACTATGTCAATTTCGATGTTAAACTCACAACACCTGACCGTTACATTCTTATGTCGACGTTCCGGGTTATGGTAGGTTACCCCGAGCTTCTCGTAGCCTCGGTAGATACCACCTTTACATATATCAATAAAGTCATGGGCTCGCTTCGTTGGGGTGGAGTGCCTTATGATAGTGTTTATATCCCCGAAGGTCTTTCTACGGAGATTATGAACCGCCATCGTGCTATAATTTATCTCACCGGCGATGTTTCTGGTATGGATGTCCTCCCCGGATCAATCGAATCCGATCTTGAAACCTGGCTTACCGCTGAGGGGGGCAGGTTTCTCATGTTGACCGGGCAAGATCTTCCTGAGATGGCTACGCCTTCATGGCTTACGAGCAATTTTGGTGCTCAACATGAAGTCGATGTTGTGGCGTTATCTCTCGTTATGAACCTCAAAGGTGTCGATGGAGACATTATCGGTGATGGCATCGAGGATAACATAGCATTCGGCGGCGGTAGCGCAGTGAATCAACGATTTATGGGAAGCTGTAGCGCTATTGGCGATGGAATCCCCATGATGTATTATGATGCCGGCGATCTTGCGGATTCTACCTGCGCAGTGAGATATGAATCCCCAACTGGTTGGAAATCCATGCTTCTCGAGTTTGGAATTGAGGGTTTAAGCGATAGTATTCGTTGTACCTTCCTCGACAGAGCATTGAACTGGGCTAATATTTCATATATTTGGGATGTTCCCGAGCAACCGATTAAGCCTTATACTCTAAAACTTATGCCTCCGTTTCCGAATCCATTCAACAGCGCAGTGGCTATAGGTTTCGATATTCCCGAGCCAGCTAAGGTGGACATCGATATCTTCGACCTAAGTGGCAGGCTTGTGCGTAATTTCTCTATCCCAGAGGCCCAGTCCGGGCCAAATATTATTCGTTGGGATGCCAAACTTGAAAACGGCGACCGCCTTCCCACAGGGACTTACCTTTATCGGGTATCTGCGTTGGGCAAACATGCTAGTAGTAAGATTATATATGTCAAATAAATAGTATTTAAGTTCACAAAGGGGGAACATGAATAGCGTTCAAGGCGTTTTTATCACCGGAGTCGGTGGTCAAGGTATCCTACTCGCGAGTGAGCTTCTCAGTGAAACCGCGCGTCTGACTGGAATGGATGTTAAAAAAAGCGAGGTTCATGGGATGGCCCAGCGTGGCGGAAGTGTTGTCGGCCATGTTAAGTTTGGCGATAAGGTTCATTCGCCCATTATTAATAAGGGCGAGGCCGATGTTCTTCTTTCTTTCGAGAAACTCGAAGCCTTGAGATATATCAACTTTGTTAAGCCCGGCGGTATGGTTATCGTTAATAATCAGGAGATAGCCCCCGCGCCAGTTGCTGCAGGTGTTATGGATTATCCAGCCGATGCTTGGGATAGAATACACGCTGCGATCCCAAATGCGCTTCTCATCTCGGGTATGGATATAGCAAAAGAGGCCGGTAACACTAGGGCCACTAATGTAGTCCTTCTGGGTGCTTTGAGTTCCTTTTTGCCTTTCGAGATGGATCTATGGAAACAAGCCATCGAAAACGGAGTTCCACCAAAGTTCGTCGAGATGAATCTTAAGGCCTTCGATTTAGGAAGAAAGGCTGCAGGTAAATAATGTCCTGCGACCGAGAAGCAATTAACCTTCGCGAATGCAATTGCACATATCCATGCGAAAAAAAGGGTAAATGTTGTGAGTGCATTGCCTATCACAGAAAAAGGAATGAGCTTCCGGCCTGCTATTTTAATAAAGAGCAGGAGAAGACCTATGACCGCTCGATAGAATATTTCGTGCGAACCCACATAGCCTGAGGGCTGAATTGACACTGCGAATTCTTCATATCGCCGATGTTCACATCGGAGATCGTCGCTATGGGCGCTGGGATCCCACGCGCTCGGTTAACTCACGCCTTGACGATCAGCGCAAATGCCTTAGTTACCTCTCGAATAAGGCTATTGAAGAAAAAGCACACGCAGTAGTTATTGCAGGAGATATCTACCACACAAAATCGCCTACTCCTTCCGAGGAGGATGTTTTTGCAGAATTCATCGCCCAACTCTCGGAAAATGGCATTCATATTTTTGCCATAGCTGGTAATCACGAGCGCCCCACATCGCCAGGGCGTGCTTCACCGCTCACTCATATCGATACGCTGAAGATACCATTTTTTCACCTATTCACATCTGCTGGGGTTAAATCAATAGATATTGGGGACGAGACCATTTCGGTTGTGGGTATTCCATGGCCGTTGCGTAGTGAAATGGAGGCTGCGGGCTTCCCGATTAAGGACCTATCTGCCAATTCGCTTGTTTGGGATAAATACATATCTGATCTTCTTAATCGTCTTGTTGCTGAAATACCGGAGAATTCGATTCCTATTCTAACTGCGCATCTTTGGACAGCAAATATAGCAGGTTGCGGAAGATATAATATTCGCGGCGAGCCGGTTTGCCGTGCCGAGACTCTTGTTAGAGTTCCTTTCCGATATATAGCGCTAGGTCATGTTCATTCTCACAATATTGTATGGAATTCCCCACTCGCGCTTTACTCTGGAAGTATAGATAGAACCGACTTTACAGAATCTAAAGAAAAAAAAGGCGCGATTTTGGTCGAAATTGACGGTGATTTGACCTCATGGACTTTTATCGAGACGCCTGCGAGACCTTTTATTTCAATAGAGATGGACCTTTCCGGTTTTCCGAAACCAACGGAATCGGTTCTCGAGCGTGTGAGGTCTCTCGATCTCGAGGGAGCGATACTTAGGATATTGATTACTCAACAAAAAGGCGATCCGCCCATCGATGGACGAAACATTCGGCCAAAATTGACCAAACCTTTTCATATTCAGGTTCTACGTAAAGTTGTTTCCGAGGATGATAAATCGTTGTTATTCAAGGCTTTTACTCCTTTTTCCGCTCTCGAGGAATATATGAAGAGAACACCTGAATATTTACCATATAAAGACAAGCTAATGGAGCTTGCAAGGCTAATAGCTGAGGAGGTTTCGGAGAGGTGACGCCCGTTTGTCTAACTATCGAGGGTTTCAGGAGTTATCGCGAAGCGGTTGTTCTCGATTTTTCCGGTATTCGAAGGGCATGTGTTATCGGCCCGAATGGTTCCGGTAAGTCCTCCATTGTAATGGCGCTTTTATGGGCACTTTTCGGTAAATCCAGTGCGAGGAATAACCCCAGTCTAATCAATTCAAAATCTGCTGGTGCCCGCGTCGAACTTATTTTTGATTCCGACAACAAGCGTTTCAGGCTAATCAGGGAGCTAAAAGGTTCTCGCAGGACTGCTTCGGCGGAACTTGCCATTTTAGACAACGGCTCGCCGGAGATAATCGCAGAGGGTGTTCGTGATGTCGATAACGCAATTTCACGAATTCTTCATATGGGTTATGATGATTTCATTTCTGCAAGTATTTTTGTTCAAGGCGAAGCGAGTCGTTTCTCGACAATGTCTCCAGCCCATCGAAAGGCCTTTTTTTCCAAGATTCTTGGTATCTCTCTTTGTGAGGAGATATCACGTATTGCGCGCAGTCGTGTCCGAGAAATGGAATCGGAAAAACGGGCTCGCCAAGAGGAGATTGAAAGGCTCGAAGCTGAGATTGAATCATTCGAGCCCTCTGTAGAACGCCTCGATGAATGCCGATTAAATTATTCGATCCTGAAAAAAAGCAGCGAGAAAGCAAAGAGCGAACTCGAAATCATCAATCGTAGGAAAAAGGAAATAGACCATCTCAAATACAAGATAACCTCCGGTGAAACGGCCATCGAGGCTATAGAAAATGAAATACGAGGTCTAATCGAGGAGATAGCCTCCGATGATAGGCGTCTCGAAGATATTCTGGTGAAAATCAAAGACAAACAGGCCATTTTGTCTAAACTCGATGACCTTAAAGACAAGGAAAAGCGATTTGCTGAGCTCGAGATTGCCTTTGTTTCCACGGCCGAATTTCGCCAAGATTTAACACGCGAAGAGCAGATAATCGCTGAATGGAAAAGTGATCATAGAAACCGTATCGCCCTTCTCGAAACGAAAGCGGGAGGTTTTCGCGGCGAGATCAATAAATTACAGCGGATTCTATCGAGAGAGATTGATTTGACTGAGAAGCACCAAGAGTTCGTTGCTGTTACAAAGACTGTCGAATCGTTGAGAAGGGTGAAAAAAGAGGCTGATCATCTTAAAAACCGCATTATTGAACTTACAGCGAATATTTCCGCTGAAAAAAGAAGGCTCGATGATACTGCCAATAACTATCGAAAGAGAATAGAGGATATTCAAAAGGATATTCTTTCTCATAAACCCGATGAACTCATCGTCGAGATTGATGTTTTAGGGAAAGAGATTATCGGCTTACGAGACCTGGAAGTGGAACTTGAAAGCACTCGTGCCCTTTGGACAGAAAAAAGCAGCGCCAAAGCGGCAATCGAAGCGGAAATTGGAAGACTCGAAACTCAAATCGAGGAGGAATCTAATAAAGTTTCGTTGATAGAAACATCGGGATCCAGTGAATGTCCTCTTTGCGGCCAGCCACTCGATGACAAGCATCGTGGCAAGGTTTTTATCGATCTACTTGCAATACTCGATAGTAATAAACGAGTTCTTATCTTAAAGAAAAAAGAACTTAATAAAATTGCTCTCGCTCTCGATGAAATTAAGTCTCGTGGCGAAAGATTAAAGGCAAAATCTTCAAGCCTTTCTGAACTAAGCGATAAACTTCTCCAAAAAAAGGCCACACTATATTCTCTCCAAAAGAAGCAAAAAGAAAAGACCGATTTTGAAGACAGCCTTAATACTGTCGAGCAAGCTCTTGCGGATTCGGATTTTCTTCCCGAGGAACGGGAAGCACTTGAAAGCCTGCAAGAACAATATACTAGAAAGGCCGTTTCGGAGGAGTTTATCACAAGTTCCTTTGAGAAGCTCGATTCCCTCCGCGAAAGCGAATACGAATTCCTTAGACTTCCCGAGTTTAAAAAGGAGGCTGAAAATCTTCAAGTCAAGTTTGATAAAATAAAGTTATCTCTTAAAAAAGAACGCGATAATTTCGAATCTTGCTCGGAGGTTTTGATAAACATATCGAAAGTTGACGAATTGAAACATCGCCTTGCCGAGATAGCATATGATAAAAATGAGCATAAAGCCTTGAAGGATAAGCTTTCCGCTGTTAAATCTCTTATCGAGAGACTTCACTCCATAGAGATGGTCGAAAATACCGCGATGGAGATAGAGAAAAGGGCAATTAGAACTCGGGAAAAGCTTCATTCCATGCAAATTCGCAAAAAAGAAGCCGAGAAAAAGAACGAAATACTCATGTCGCAAATGCCAGATTCCACCAAATTTTTGCACGAAATCGAATTAGTGGAACAAAAGAACGCCACTATCGCAAAGGATTTTACAGCTTGCGTTATTGAGCTATCGAAAGCGGAGCTAGAGGTCAAAACCCTCGAGTCAATTAAAAAAAGACTTATTACTACCGATGGAAAATTAACTGAGCTCCTCGATAAAGAGCGAATTCACCGCCTTTTAGCAACAGCAATGGGTAAAGATGGCGTTCCGGCATTCGTAATTTCGCATTCGCTTCCGGAGATAGAGCGAGAAGCAGACGAGCTACTTGCTCTTCTTTCCAGCGAAGAGATGGCGGTGCATCTTTCACCCGAAGAGGATAAAGACGATCTTCGTTTGCGAATCTCCGACTCCGATGGCGAGCGCCCTTACGAAAGTTATTCTGGTGGCGAGAGTTTTCGCGTCGATTTCGCATTGCGTCTGGCGCTTTCACGTTTCCTTGCAAAGCGAAGCAGCGCCGAGCTTTCCATGCTAATAATCGATGAGGGTTTTGGCACTCAGGATAGCGAAGGGCTCGCGCTGTTAATCGAGGCGCTTCGTTCGGTGGAAAATGAGTTTTCATTGATACTCGTGGTTACACATCTTGAAAGCTTGAAAGAGGAATTCGACCAGATAGTCGAGGTCAGGAAGACCACGAAAAGAGGAAGCTATCTGAATATTTATGTTTAGCCACCACAGAGGTTTGAATCGGTCTAAATACGCCTTATGAAATGTGAATAGATAGATTAAATCCCTATTTAGGGCTATTCGGCTGAACGGAGTATTCGGATTATCTCGCCGGGATTTTCGGCTTCGCGCAGCTCTTTGCGTATCTCCGCAGAATACAAGATACTCGCGAGTTTCGATTCAATTCTAAGGTAGATTTTGTCATCGTAAGGCGGAGAAACCATCACGAAAAAAAGGTCCACCGGTTTGCCATCGTTAGAATCCCAGTCGATCGGGTAACTCGTTTTCGCGAAACCTAAGGTGAGATCGCGAGCGTGTATAGTGCGAACATGTGGAATTGCTATGCCGTGGTCTATCGCGGTGGATGCTTTGCGTTCGCGGTTAATAAGGTCGATTAGAATCTTGCGCTTATGTTGAATGTTACCCGATGGGCAGATGATTTCGACCAGTTCTTCGATGACCTGTTCGCGCATTTGCACCACAGAAGGAAGTCCCGGCTCATCTTCATCTGCTTCGACTGATATCTCGTGCCATTCTTGTGGCTTCTCGAGCTCGAGTCGGATTGTCTCCGTGGTCAGGAGTCTGGATATTTTCGCTTCTTTTGCCGTGTTATTCCTCTATCGATCTATGTGATACCATCTCGCTCGCAGATACGAATTCTATTCCCCATTTATCTAGGCTTGGTAAGATTCTTTTGATTGCTATTATAGTATTTGGGCGCGCGTGGCCGACTATTAACATACCATCTTTGGTTTCCCTGCTTCTTAATGCCAAATCGATGAATTTACGCGCAATAGCCGAGGTGTCGTCCACGACATCTATATTGCCATCCTGTGAAGTTACTGGTATTCCGCACTTTCCGATTTCCTCTTCGGCGCATGTGTAAACCGAGGTTCGGCTATCGATATAAAAAAGCCCACTATTTTTAAGCGCTTTTCCAACAATACACATGGTTTTTTTGTCCGCAGTAGCCCTGCTTCCCATGTGGTTGTTAATACCGACTGCTTTTGGAAGGTTGGCTATAGCTGTTTCGATGCGTTTTATAATTTCTTTCTCGGGTAAATCGACGAAAATAGCCTTTTCCCCGGGATCTACTTTTGGATAAGCATCCGGTTCCATCGGCATATGGACTATTATCTCGATCTCCTTTGCAACAAGTGCTGCATAAACCTCCGGTGTAAATTCTTCGAAAGGCATAACGCTGGCAGTATATGGAATTCCCAGGTCGAGAAATCCCTTTATTTTATTGAGAGGAAGCGCTCCAAAGTCGTCTATAACTAAGCACACCTTGCCTTTAAGGGGTTCTTTTTGTTCTCTTGAGACTTTTATTCGCCGTGTGATTATGCCTCCGAAACCTGCTTGAATTGTTATTTGGCGCCCGAGTTTATTTTCAATACAGTCGATTATTTCTCCTCCGGCACTTCTCCACGATGATTGGATAAGGTGATTGGCCATAGACATTGGGAATGCGCGCGAGATTTCCGCGCGTATTTCAATAAGGTCTCTGCCTAAACCCTCAATTTGGCCGGCTTTGCGAATATGCAGCTCACTTTTGGGTGCACCAAGTTTGGCTAAGGCATTAAAGAGTGCCTCATCTAGGTTATCTTCGGTGGTCGGTTGTTTACTGCCATTTTTAACTGTGTATTCGGCTATCGATTCATTTGCTTCGTCGTTGGAGTTTATTGTATCGATTACAGGAGAAGGTGAGGTTTCGGAAGTCTTTTGGTGAAATACTGAGTAAAGAAGAAACACAAGCGCAGTGATAATTATTGTGCCAAGGGCGATTCCAACAACGAGCCGCCATACCTTAGATGGAGGTTTCTTACTACGTTTTTTTCTGTGGTAAATTTGTGCCATTAATCAACCTTGAAATAAAAATCGTGCCGAAGATGGCTCTTTAAAACATATTTTAAAATTAGTTTTAGCATTGTGTTAATTATCTCTGAATCCAGTGCAATGACAACAACATTCAAACCGCGTGATCGAAAATAAGAAGTGTTTTGCATTACACCTATTACAAATAACCATAAATTTCCAGCAACATCCTCAATTTCTACAAGTTCGGTAATTCCAACAGATTCCAATTTGTTTTTTTAATATAATGAAAATGTTTCCTCTTCTGCAATAAAAACCGTAGCCACAGGTGATTTTTTTTACGATTTTATAATATTCTTTTTTCGAATGCGTTTTTATCGGCGAATAAATCCCATGTTCTTAACGCCGAAGGCTAGCATGGAATAAATTATTTTTTACAAATCCTGCCATTATTCATTTTTTGGCATGGAAAGGGCCTCGGTTGGGCATCTCTTAACGCATTTGCCACAGAGAATACACTTGCCTGAATCTATCACCGGTTTACCATCGATGAGTTTTATGGCATCAGTTGGACACACTCGGGCGCAGATTCCGCAGGATATACACTTTGCTGAATCAAGAAGAGGTTTATTCGATGGAGTTTTTTCTGTTTCTAATTCATCGGATTTTTCTTCTTTTTCAGACACAGGTTTAGAGTATTCAGTCTCTTCATATTCAGTTATTTCTTCTGTTTTTGGAATACTGTCATAGGTATTCTGAGCGGCTATTGTCGGTTCGACCAAACTGGATGGCTCGATATTTTTTGACATTACTTCGCTATTATCCTCGATAATCTTCGAAGCTTGTGCTGTTGTATCTCTATAAATTGCTGAGATCGGGCATGTTTGCGAACACAAACCGCAGGAAATGCATTTTGATGGGTCAATCACTGCGCGCCCTTTTTCCATAGATATTGCGTCTATTGGGCAAATAGGAACACATTGAGCACAACCGATACATTTATCCGAATCGACTTTATATTTATTTTCTATTCCCTGGGATAGTATAGTAAAAGCAAATAAAGCAATCAATGTTACATATTTTTTATACATAAGAATTACCCTTTAAAATAAGAAACTCGGGCGCGAAAGACTCGAATAAATTCCGCTTATGATTATTACTTTGTTTCTTGAACAAACGAGTATGATTTTTTATGAAAAACTTAACATATTCTGGGAAGTGGTGCACCTTCCGGTTCGATTAAGAGCCTTTTACCGCCCGAAGGAGTTCTTAATACCACACCCTCGCCTTTTTCCACATGGCCTATTATCGCGGAATTTGTGCCTTCGGCATGCGACTTAAGCACATTGATTAAATCCGAAGCATATTCACTTTGGACGATAAAGAGCATTCTTCCCTCACAGGCCATGAAAAGCGGTTCATATCCAAAAAGTTCGCACATGTTATAGATTTGCGGTAGAATTGGAATATCGCTTTCATTTACTACAAATCTATTCCCGGATTGAGATGCTAATTCGTTTAGAATACCCCCTAAACCGCCGCGTGTGGGATCTCTCATAGCGTGTATCTGAGGAACCTTATCAACAGCTTCTTTCACCATGTTCCAAAGTGGCGCACAGTCGCTCTCTATTGGAGGATCTCCGAGAAGCCCTTCGCGAGCGGCGACCACGGATGCAGCGTGCCGCGCAATATCACCGCTTATCACCAGAGAATCGCCGGGTTGAATCAAAGCGGGCATCCGCGGAAAATCTTTTATAAGACCCACACCGCTAGTTGTGATATAGATTTTATCCCCCTTGCCTTTAGGGACAACCTTAGTATCTCCGGCCACAATATTCACACCTGATTTCTTGGCAGCAAGCGCCATACTATCGACATAGTGCTCCAGGTCGATTAGGGCTAGGCCTTCTTCGAGTATAAACGCTGCAGCAATCATTATAGGTTTGGCTCCGAGGGCAGCAAGGTCATTAACAGTGCCGCAGATAGAGAGTTTGCCTATATCGCCTCCCGGGAATTTTGAGGGATCAACCACAAATGCATCGGTGGTGAAAGAGATTTTTTCCCGGCCTAATTCCATTGAAGCTGAATCGCAAAGCTCTGAGAGAATGGGATTATTAAATCTGTGGATGAATAGCTCTTTAATAAGCCGAGTTGTGGCTCTTCCGCCTTCGCCATCTATGAGTCTTATATGCTTCTTAAATTCCATAGTCTTGTAGAATAGATATTAATGTTGTAAAGTCAACGAAGTCTTGATATACCATATTAAGTAAATCGCAAAAGAATAAATGAAAATCGGCTTTTTAGTGGTTTGAGGCAGTTAGGTTTTGGCGAATAATATTCTCCAGTTCATAGGAATCGAGCGCTTTTGTTCTGGATTTCTCCTGCGAATGGATGAAATAAGGTTTTTCTTGCTTGGTGTGAAGACTCAGGGCGAGATCATTTTTACCTCGATTTTATTCTGTAATCAATATTCCGGGCACAGGAACAAATTTTGGCACATGAAATAAGAAGAATGAAAAAAATATTACTAGAAGGGAAAAATGAATGTAGTTATGTAAGCTTGAAGGATAAAATTGAAATTCTTTTAACAAACGGAAAGGACAAAACCTTGACAAATAACAATAAATTATTTACTTTTAATAAAATTATACCTTGGTTTTAATATGAACGATGAACAAGTAATCACCGTCTTTTCAGTGCTAGTAGCAGAAAATCCAGGCGATCCGCGTTTTGCCCGGCTAGGTGATACTTATATCAAAAAAGGGAATCTGCGCAAAGCCCTCGAGGTTCTCACTGCGGGCGTTGGGGCTAATCCTACGTATTCTACTGGCCAGCAAGTGCTGGCACGTGCGCTATTGAAAGCTGGTTATTTAAAAGAAGCACGCGATAGATTCGAGATCGTTCTTCGTATAGACCCGGGGAATGCTGTAGCACTGTGGGAAATCGCCAGAATAGATTTTAAGCAAGGTAATACAGAGGATGGTATAGAACGCCTCAAGGGGCTTCTTTGCATAGATCCTTTCGATGAAAAGGCGAAACGGGAGTTAAATAACCTCAATGTCGAGGTTGATGATATAGAGGCACCACCGCCACCGCAGGAAAAAAAGGCTGAGATTGCTTCAGCGCAGGTGCCCATTTCACCACCCACAACGCGCCTCGAATTAGATACCCCAAAGGTCAGCTCGGGACCGTCCTTAAACGAAATAGCCTCGGTCGAGAAGGAACTCGAAGAGCTACTCAAGATGGACATCTCCAGTAGCGATGAAGCCAAGGGATTGGGGCTAGAGGAATTCCCTTCTCTGGGGGAGGGATTTCTCGAACGAGAAAGTAGTCTTGAGCCTGCAAAGGGTGGCGAAGAAGAATTTACACCCAAAACAGCCAAAGCACCTGAAACACCGCATGCTGCTGTGGTTCCCACGAAAACGGATAATTTCCTCAACGTGCAAAAGATGGTCCAGAATTCACTCGAGGAGGCCGTTTCTTCTATCGAGGATTCAATGCCAGCCTTCGATCTTGGAGAGATGGAGACTTCTGTATCCGAGCAGCCAGAACCGGCGCCCCCTCAAGAAACACAGGCCCCGGCATTCGATGTAGGATCGGACGATATGCCATCATTAGGTATGGATGAAGCGCCAACATCGCACACAGCAGCCGAGGAAACGGTCAAGATTGAGGAACAAACTGCGTTCGAGCATGGAGTTATTGAAGAGGAGATGCCATCATTTGATGCGGAGGCTCCTGCCAAGAAATTTGATTTCACCCCCCCCTCTCAAGAAGGGGCACAAGAAACTTCTGCTGTTGCTGGGTTGCAGGATATTACAGAAGATAAGGAAGAGGCCGAGGAAATCGGTGCAGGTTTCAATTTCACGTCTCCACCCGAGGAGACACCGGTATCCCACAAAGAATCACAAGAAGCCGAAGAAAATTCTTCGGAGGATTTCTTTGATTTTACTCCACCAGAAAAGCAAAAATCAGCTCCTATTAAGCACTCCAGTATTGAGGATGCTCTCAAGCAGATCGAGGTAGTTAGCGAGCCAGAGGAAATCGAAGAAGTCGAAGAATCCGAAGAAGCCTTTTCGGAAGACGTTTCAGAACCAATTTCGCAAAATGACGAAAGTGAAAATGTAACTGATGACGATTTGCCTGTTTTCGACATGGGTTCGTCAGAACCCGAGCAAGAGCAAAGTATTACGGGTATTGGAGGATATCAATTTACTGAGACTATCTCGGATAGCCCGACCTCGGACTCCGATGAAGAGGTTTTTGAATTTCGTCATGAGTTTCAACCAGCAGATGAGCCAATCGAACTCGAGGGTTTTGAAGGGCCGACCGAGTTTAATCCACCAAGCAATAAACCTGGCGGGCCGGAGTTCGCCGAACTCGATTTTGCGGATGAACTCGATGGAATAGCTCCAAGGGAAGAATCCGTCGAAACACCACAGGAAAATCCCGTTGTGGTTGAAGAGGCTGATGATTCCGATCTTTCCGACGAGCCTGAGATGCAGACGGTTACTATGGCGGAGATTTATGCCGGTCAAGGCGAGATAAAAAAGGCCATTTTGGTTTACAAAGCTATTCTTAATAGGACTACAGAGCCAAGCGAAATTGACCGCGTCGAAAAGAGGGTCGAACATTTGCAAAAACTTCTATTGTCCGGCTCAGATGCTGGTTCTTCCTGATAATAAAACAATATCGGCTCCTCTTGCAGGAATTTCCGACACCGTATTTTGTTCATGGGCATTGAAATATGGCGCGGGTTTGGTTTTTAGTGGAATGATCAGCGCTGAGGGAGTTCGCAGAAAAACCCAGAAAACTTTATTTCTTCTCGATATTGCTCGGAAAGTCAAACCGATAGGTATTCAGCTTTTTGACGATAAACCTTCAGCAATAGCCGAAGCAGCTCCAATCATTGAAGACCTTGGTGTTGAGTGTATCGATATAAATTTTGGTTGTCCTGCAAGAAAGGTCATTAAAAAAGGCGCCGGTGTTTCCTTAATGGCGGATCTAAGCAAAATGGAGAGCATTATGAGCGCTGCGGTTAAGTCTGTTTCCATTCCCGTTAGCGCAAAGATTCGCACTGGACTGGATGACGAGTCATTATTCAAAGAGGCTATTCTTCGTCTTTCGGATGCCGGAGCCGCTTTTATTACTCTCCATGCTCGAAGCCGTAAACAGGGTTTCTCTGGCCATGCCGATTGGAGCAAAATAGCCGAAGCCGTCGAATTATCGCCGGTCCCGATTATTGGAAATGGTGATGTAAATTCAGCGGAGAGCGCGGTTAGGATGATAAAGGAAACCGGTTGTTCGGCGGTTATGATAGGAAGAGCCGCATTGGGTAATCCTTGGATATTTTCTCAGGTATCGAGTGCGCTCACTGGAGGCGAAATACCACCCGAGCCTTCTTTGGATGAAAGGCTTGCAGCCTGTTCAGAATTCATTTTAGATATGGGTGAATATTTTGGTGATCTGCTGGCAGGCAAGTTGGTTAAAAAACATGTGGGTTGGTTCACAAAAGGGATGCCGGAGGGGAGAGCAATTCGGAGCGAAGCCTATAAATTCGATAAAGCAAGTGATATAGCTGAATTTCTAAAAAAAGAAAGAGGGAAAAGTGCCAGTTGATGTTATCGGTCGTGTAACAGAAAAGCGTATAGTAGCGCGCGATACATTGAGACTTGTTGTCGATGCTCCTAGTATTGCCGAGGTTGCCGTGCCGGGGCAATTTGTGATGTTAGGGCAATCAGTTCCAACTTCCGACCCTTTTCTTCGCAGACCGTTCGCTATAGCTGGTGCGGGATGGGGGAGGATCGAACTTTTAATTCGAGTTGTTGGTTTGGGTTCAGCTTTATTGGCCAGTGTCGATGATAATGATCAAATAAAGATATTGGGGCCTCTGGGTAATGGTTTTCCGACTCCATCGGGTGAAGTTTTTTTGGTTGCCGGCGGAATAGGCTTAGCCCCCCTTCTTTTTGCTGAAAGAAAATGGCCAAAATCCCGGCTTCTCTATGGTGAATCGAACAGGGATTGGTTATGCGATCTTTCTCGTGAAAAGACCTGTTTTTGGGAGGTTTCAACCGATGACGGTAGCGAGGGGTTTCGATGTACTGTAGTCGATCTATTAAAAGCAAAACTCGAGACTGAGAAAGCTCCGGTTTATGCTTGTGGCCCAGAGGCTATGCTTTCAGCGGTAGCTGAATTGTGCAAGAGCGTCGGTGTTGAGTGCTATGTTTCTCTCGAAGAGCGAATGGCTTGTGGAGTTGGTGCGTGTCAGGGATGTGTAATTTATACCGAAGACGGATATAAGCGTGTTTGCAAAGATGGCCCTGTTTTTTCAGCTCAAAAGGTCAATTGGGAGGCTTTAAATGATAGATCTGGCCGTTAATGTTGGTTCGCTAAAACTCAAGAATCCTGTTCTTGTCGCGAGCGGTTGTTTTGGTGTAGGCCGTGAATATGCCGAGGTTTTCGACCTATCGATTCTCGGGGGTCTGGTTACGAAAACAGTTACGTTAGAACCGCGCGAGGGTAATCGACCACCGAGAGTCTGGGAAACCCCCTCGGGAATGCTTAACTCAATCGGTCTTGCTAATCCAGGAATAGACGCTTTTATTAAACAGGAAATACCGTTCTTGAAGAAGCTGAATTGTGCTTGCGTTGTAAGTATAGCGGGAAAGAAATTTGAGGACTTTTCTGCCCTTGTTAAGAAGCTCGATCCTATAGCTTGTGTTGATGCTATCGAGATAAACATAAGTTGTCCTAATGTCAAAGAAGGAGGTCTTGCCTTCGGGACATCGCTAAAAGTAGTCAATGATCTTATTATGCTTGTTCGCCCACTGACGGAAAAACCACTATGGGTAAAGCTTACTCCGAATGTTACAGATATAGTGCAGATTGGTAAAGCAGCTGTCGAGGCGGGCGCAGACGCTTTGTCTGCAATTAATACTTTGCAAGCCATGGAGATCGATATAGGTAAGAGAGTGCCTCGAATAGGTAATGTTTTCGCCGGTCTTTCCGGGCCTGCTATAAGGCCTGTAGCTTTAGCTAAGGTTTTCACGTTACATAGCGCACTTCCGGGGGTTCCTATCGTTGGAATAGGCGGTATTTCCGAGGCGAGTGATGCCATCGCTCACATGCTTGCCGGCGCGAGTGCTTTCCAAATAGGCTCGGGTATTTTCAGAACACCAGTTTTGCCAGTTGAAGTTATACAGGGGATAATAGAATATTGTGATTTTTATGATGTCAGTAAGGTTTCGGATTTAACCGGGGGTCTGAAAACCGAGGGATAAATGAGAAAGAGAAGTTTAGGCGCATTATTTCTTGCTGTTTCACTGTTTTTTTGCAGTTGTATTGCTGCACCCCGGTATATTGCCAGAAGGCCTGTGCGTGGTCATCCCGGGGAGTTTGAATTTAATGAACAGGTTGGTATTGCAAGTTATTATGCAGATCAATTTCATGGAAGACCAACTTCGAGTGGTCAAATTTTTGATATGAATGCCCTTACTGCGGCTCATCGCACTCTTCCGCTCGGGACTATAGTAATAGTGACTTTATTGGAAACGGGCAAATCCGTTGAAGTCCTTGTTAACGACCGGGGTCCCTTTGCGAAGGCTAGGGTTTTGGACCTTTCTAAGGCAGCGGCTGAGAAAATCGGTCTTTTCGATAGAGGAACAGGATTAGTGAGCATTAGGATAATCGATTCGATTGATAGAGACTGAGTTATGTGAATTTATAAGTCCAAGAAAGATTTAAAAGTAACTCTAAAAGAATAGGTTATTATATTATTTAAATTAAAAAGCTCTTGCGCATGTAAAAACGTTTATTTATACTTATTGAACGAGTGTTAATTATGGATTATTATTCCCTCATTTGGGAGGTTAGTTATGAGAACAATGTTCAAGTTTTTGGTGTTCTTTATTATTCTGGCCGCAACTCCCGCTTTGTTTGCACAGGATGTCGAGGATAATCTCGGTGCGAGGCCCCTCGGAATGGGCCGTTCCTTTGTTGCTATTGCAGATGACGGAAATGCGGCGCTATGGAATCCCGCTGGTATGAGTTTTTACAAAGAGCGAATCATCAGCGGTATGTTTTCAAGATTGTATTGGGGTATTGACAATGACGCTATAGGCGAAGGTCAGCTCGGTTATATACATCATTTCCGTAGATCTGGCGATGTGGGCGTTAATGCTGTCATGCTCTTTTCCAACATCTGGCGTGAATCGCGTGTTACGCTCAGTTATTCGCACGGTATAGGGAAGAAATTCAGCTTCGGTGTGAATGGAAGATTGCTTCGGAACGAGGTTGTTCAGAATAATATCACGTTTTCTTCTGGTTCGCCAGCCCCTCCCGGGATGAGCATTGTTGATCCTCGTGACGACCCTTTCTTCAATGATGGTTGGAGCAAGTTGGGTTTCACTGGTGATGTTGGTTTTATGTATCATCCTAACCGTAGGCTTTCTGTCGGTCTAATGGCCGCTAATCTTACTCAACCCGATATGAGTTTCAAGGGTGTTGGTGAAGATGGTGTTATACCCATGACAGTCCGTGCCGGTGCGAGTTATTGGATTCAAGACGCACTGCTTCCTGCTATGGATATTCAGTATATTATGGACGAGGTTAATGGTGGCAATGAAATCCATCATTATAATGGTATAGAGTGGTGGTTCCCCGGCAAGACAATCGCACTTCGTGGTGGCTATAATGCTAGTCTTGGAGGCGATGGTTACGATCCGACCGAGGCCAGTTTTGGATTTACTTATCGCAGCAAAAAGGCTCTTGATCTTCAGGTCGATTACGCGTTTGTTTATCCCCTTTCCGAGGTTCGTGAGACCGGTGCCACAAGCCATAAGATATCAGCGAGTCTTCGCTTTCTTCCGCCTCCTGAAAGGCTGTTTGATCTTGCGCTCAGAAGTAGCAATATGACCGTTTATCCTCGTGATGCTCAGATCGGGGAAGTAATCACGGTTAAAGCTAAGGTCGAAAATTTGGGCGAGAGGCCGGTTAAGAGTTATTATGTTAGTCTCTATTACGATGATCCTTCGCAGGGATGGATTCGGGCTACCCAGCCTATTCGTGTGGACGAAAAACTTGATGAGGGTGACTCGAAGGAACTTGAATTTAAATGGACAGCACCCGATCGTGGCCACTTTCAACTTTATGCTAGCGTCGATGATGATGGGACTATTCTTCCTGCCTTGAGAGACTATATTAGCGAGTTTGACGAGGAGAATAATACAGGTATTATCGAGGTTGACGTATTCGGTCTTCCTAAGGGAACTGTTACGCCTATAGAGAATACGTTGGATATAAGCCAGGTTACCCTTGTTCGCGAGGAGGAGCCGGTTGTGCCTATTTTCTTTTTTGCGCCCGGTAACGAACGTATCAACGAGAGATTCCATCATCTTCAGGATATTCTCGGGCAAAGGCTTCGCACCAATCCGGACATTGATATAGATGTTTATGGTTTTTATGATCCTGAATCTGATGGTGTAACGCCCGTTCTCGGTGATAGACTTGCTGAAAATAGAGCTAAGGCTGCACGCAGCGTATTCATGCGTTTCGAGCAAATTGCTACAGATAGAATCCATGTTGTCGATCCTCTTACATATAACACTTCCCGACCACGCGCCGGACTTCCGGTCGAGCATATGCCTAAGGATGTTCCGCTATCGATGGCCGAAAACCGTAGAACGCAGATGGTAACCCGAGTTAAGGGTTTTGAGGACTGGAGACCAGTTATCTATTTCGATAAAGGTTCGGATAGAGTTGAGACTGCGAGCCTTAACGGGTTGCGTAAGAAAGCTGAAGAGATTCGTAGTGTCATGGAAAGAAATCCTGAGGTTATTTTCCAGATGGAAGGTTTTGTTGGATCCGATGAAGTTTCCAATACCGGCCAGTGGGTTAAGCTTTCCTTTGACCGCGCATTTCAGGTTAAGCAGAAGGTTGGCGAGATACTTGGAGACGATTTTGTTCAAAGGTTCGGAAAGCGGCTATTTATTCGCGGTAACACCGACGAATATGCAGATCGCGGCAAGGTTGAGGTTGTTATCGATGGTGAGGGTTTGATATATCGTCCGCTCGAAGGAACGATGGCCGCCAAGGGTTACGAGCTTAATCAGGAACAGGTGAACTTCGTTCATATTACCAGCGATGTCGAGGCAGGCGTTGATACCTTTACCGTGTCAATTGTAGATTCCAAGGATAAGAGTTTCCGCATTCTCGCTGCTGGTAGTGGTAAGATACCTGAGGGTGCTCCATGGGACTGGAAAGATAAGGATGGGAATTTAATCAATCCTACTGAAGAGTATTTTTGCAAGCTCGAGATTCGCGACCGTCTTGGCCAGACATTTACTACCAAATCTGATCCAATTGCGGTCGAGGTTACCAAGCGTCAGCAACAGATGGAAACTCTTGTTATCGTTGAGTTTACGTTCGATGAGAAGATTTCCGAGTCTGGATTCCTCGAGAGCAGGGTTGAATATGTTGCGAGACGTTTCATAGAAAAAGCACTGGAGCCTAAAGATAAACTTACTGCTATTGTATCCGGCCATACCGATATTATAGGAATGGAGCACCGTAATCGTGAGTTATCAATTCAACGCGCCAGAAAAGAGGAAGAGAATTTAAGAAGATATCTTATATATATTCTCGGTCTCGCAGATAACACCGAGCTTTCGGCATGGCTTCGTGCTCATAATACCACTCTTACTTACAAAGGCTATTCTAATAATGATCCTTACGAAATTACCAAGTGGGTGGATAACAAGCTTGTAGAAGAAAAGATTGGAGATAACGAATTGCCTGAAGGTAGGACTATTAACCGTCGTGTTGTTATTGATTTCTTGATGGAGAAGGAAGGAACCGGCGGGGAAGAAGTCTCTCCTCAGTCTAAGGCTGAATAGGGCATATATTGAATTAACAAAATGGCCCTCGGTAACGGGGGTCTTTTTTTAATGATGCAAAATTAATGCATCAAGAAATTTTATTTATATAGCTTAAGGCGAGATTTTGTTCTTGACATATAAGGTATTGAGATTTAACTTATCCCGAAGTCTTGCGGAAGGTATAACTATATCCGTAAAACGTAATTAACAGTAATTAATAACCCAAAAAACGAATGGAGGGTATGCGATGCGTAAGCACGCTACAGCAATTATTTTAATGTTGCTCCTTGTTGGTGGTTTGTTAGCCCAGGGAGTCGCGATTACCCAACCCATCGACGGTCTCACCACGGCCGATGAAGACCAGCTTGTTTCTTATGTCTTCAGTGCGCCGGAGGATATCGACCAAGCTACGGTCGTATTGAGTGTCGATGGAACCGATTACACTATTGGTGCGGGCCTCGAATGGACGATAGTCAACTTGATTTATGACATTGTCCCGGGAGTCTGGACTGAAGGTGTTCACACGCTTAGCCTTTCTGCTCTTGACTTGGTTGGTGACCCAGTTATTGGGACACCTTTAGAAACTGAGTTTAATGTCGATTTGTCCGCTCCTTATATGAGCGCGCGCACACCTGGCGTTATCGATGAGACAGAACCTATTCTTACAACCGATGTTTTGGAACCTATTTCAGTCACCATCACCGACGATTTTGGCGTTATAGATCCCGCCTCGATAGTCGTCGAGATTAAGGATATTCCTTATACTATGGCTTCTGTGGGTGTTACGCTCACTGCAGTCGATGGTGGTTATCTCTTTGAATTCGATCCCGCCACGGCTGGAATCGCTTGGGAAGAGAACGATTGGGTGACAGTCGAACTCATGGCAGCTCAGGATGCTCCTCATTATGGTGCTTCTAATGTTGCTGTTCCGGGGCCTGAATTCGGGTTCTTTGTCGATGCTGATGGTCCTGAGTGCTTCCCAGTCGAGCCGATTCCTTTTGTCCGCGATATTATCTGGACGGGATGTTCTGACCTTCAGCTCACATGGCGCATTATCGATGAAAACGGTCTTGATCTTTCCTCATTCTACATCATGGTTAATGATGTAAGGTATAACTGGGGTAACTATCGTATGGTTGTGGATACTCTCGATTCATACGAAGTTTACACGGTTATCGATTCGGTTACGACTGATACAACCGAGATCGTTAATGAGGTTGTTTTCACATTCTCGCCGAACCCACAATGGTATGAAGGGGTTGTTTTTACAGTCTTTTCGCCGGTTATAAATGATATTTATGGCAATCCGGCTACCGATTGGGATTGGGGTGCATATTCGTGGACATCGTGGAAGCTTCGTTTCGATAACACCGGCCCGGCTATCTCGAACCCTGTTCCTGTTCCGAGCTATGTTACCAGAGACTTAGAAGAGTCGATCAGCTGGGATATGACCGATACATGGGGCGCTGTCGATCCTTCGACGGTTCACTTCATTATCGAGACATCTGGCGGCGAATATATTGAATACGATGCATGGAACGCCGTTACAACCAGAGAGATCACTTATGATGGTTTAACGATGACCTATTATCCCAATATGGGCGGTATCGCCTGGTTACAGGGTGACACAATCACCGTAACCATCTGGGATGTTATGGATTCAACGGAATTCTGTGATGCTAATCATCTTTCGCATCCTTCTTTCAGCTGGACTTTCTATGTTGCTGATGGTCCAATGGCTGACAATTTAATCCCGGGAGTTGCCGAGTTTACAAGTTGTCAAGCTCCTCAGATAAGTTTCGAACTTATTGATCCCGATGGAATTAACCCGACCTCGGTTCTTTTCCAGGTTGAGGATGTTATCTTTGATGTTAATTACGACATAACCGTTATCGAAACTGTTGCGATTATTGGTGGTCATGTGATTACCGAAACGACTGAAGTATTCCCGTTCTATCAGGATATTTCGCTTCCTTCTCGCTTCCTTCTCGATATGGCGCTTGTTCCGCCGAGTTTGATTAATTTCACCGATGCCATGGAGGTTAACTGCACGATTCTCGAAGCTATGGATTGGCTTGCCAATCCGCTTTGGGGAGGTCCTCACAGCTGGCGTTTCTGGGTGGATTACTCTGGTCCGTTCGCGGGCTCGACAATGCCCGCCGATGGTGGTATCGCTGGTGGCCCGTATCCGGTTTTCTCTATCGATGTTTTGGATGCGGTTTGCGGGATGGTAGATCCTAACGGCGTGAGCGTTCAGCTTCGCGGTGTTAACTTTAATCCGCTTATCGATCCCGGTGTTTTCTGGGAAGATATTTTTGGTGGTGGAAGAATCACAATCGATACTGAGATCGAAGGTTTCTACTACGATCATGGTTCTGTTGTTAATGTTTGTCTCAACGAGGCATACGATAATCCAAATCACCGTTGTGGGATTTGGGGCAACATTGCTCTCGATCTTCCCTACTGCTGGAGCTTCACTGTCGATAATCATGTTCCGGCTGTTGAAGTCGTCGAGCCTCTCAATATGACAGTATCGGCTTGTCCAATGCAGCCAATCGTTATCGAAATCACCGATGATTATGGCGTCGATCCTACAATGTTTAGAATGACAGTTAACCATGTAGTTATCGACTGGGGCGACCCAAGACTCACTTGGGATGGAACTTACCTTTCATTTACACCGACTGAGGATTATCCTGAGGGTTTGGTTACCTGGGCTCTTAACAGGCTTTCCGATGTTGCTGGTAATATAGACGATGAAACGCCGCTTTCCGGTGGATTCTATGCGGACTACACCGCTCCTGCCATTACTTTGACCGATCCGCTCGATGGCAGCACAGCTATCGTTGTGCCTGAGTTCCTAAAGATCGGAACCGATGATATGGCTGGACTCGATCCGCTGTTCACGCAGTTTGTTATAGATGTTTACACCGATGAAACTACCTTCGTCACATATATAGTAGATGAAGCGACCTTCCCCGGCGTGTTCATCTGGGATGCCGACTTAAATGAGCTTTGGCTCGATATGGCGGTTGCCGGTATTACATTTGATTTCGAGGTATATCGTGTTATGGTTAGCATTGCTACTGCAGATGCTCCTGAATATGCTTGCCCCGATCCGAATATTCTTGGCCTCTATCAATATGAGTTCTTCGTGAATCCAGGTTGGATGGTCGATCTTGAATATTGGTGTGACGAATCGACTATGGTGGATGTTTATGGATTCGGTGCTTTCTTTGGTGGAACCGAAGAATACGACGCTGGTCTCGATGAGCTACTTCCGCCGTTCCCACCGACCGAGACGCCGCTTTCGTTCTTAACTCCAGGCGCTGGAACTCCGCTCAGGCAAGACTATCTTGGCCTGGACTCCGACACCTGGGAGTGGACTATGTATACTGGTTCTCAGAGTGGTTGTATTCACTGGGATCCCACTGCACTTCCAGCTCTCGGCAGCTTTGTTATCAACGGAACTGTTGACATGCTCGGAACCGGTGAATATTGCTTTGAACCTGGCGAGGTTATTCTAATAAATGTGACTCGTCGTGTGATGATGGTAGCTGGAGGCTGGAATTTGATTTCAGTTCCGGTTGCGCCAGTTGACCCGAGTATCGAGGCTGTTTTCCCGATGGTAAACCCTGCTGATATTTGGGAATACACAGGCGGAACACCGCCTTATGTTCATCCGGCTATAGTTCATCCGGGACGTGCTTATATGGTTCTTTATACACCTGGCCCTGAAGACCCGGATCCCTGTTATTTCACGGTTCCCGGGATTCCTATTACCGAATATACTGTCGATCTGATAAAGGGTTGGAACACTATTGGTAGTGTTTATGACTTCGGTGGAGTTTCATTCCTCGATCCTGATGACACACCTGATGGTAGCTGTGAGCCGATCGTTTACTATCTCGATCCGGCAGCAGGTTCTTATGCCTTCTCCGATGTTATTGTTGCTGGGATGGGCTATTGGAATCTCGTCGATCCTCCGGCTCCTTTCTTAACCTGTGAGCTTACTGTTTCCGCGAGCTATGCCCGTGGCGCGAAAGCTCTACCTGGTTTCGAAGGCGAACCTGAGTGGACAACCACGATGAATTTCGCTGGTGATGCGGTTCGTGAAATAACCATCGGTGGGCATGCCGAGGCTACCGCCGAATACGAACGCGGTCTCGATATACCGATACCGCCGGCCCTTCCGGGTGCCACATTCGATGTCTATATTGAGGGAACCAAATATGGTCGCCTAATTAAGGACATTCGCAATAGCGACGGTTGGACGATCGTTGTGAATTCTCAGACACCGGTCGAGTTTACCTGGACAGGAAATGCTCCAGAGGGACTCATTCTAGAGGGAATGGGCCAAGAAATCGACCTTAACGTCGATGGAAGAGCGATTCTCGATCCAGGCACTTACACAGCGAAACGTCGTGTTGAAGTTCCGAGCGATTATGCACTTAAGGGCGCAGCTCCGAACCCATTCAATGCTGCTTGTGGCATAACATTCGACATTCCGAGTGATTCAAAAGTGACACTCGAAGTGTTCGATATGATGGGACGCAAGATAAGCACCGTTGCCGATGGCGATTTCGCTCCGGGCACACACCGTGTTATCTGGAACGGAAACGACGATTATGATCGTGAAGTTTCCAGTGGAGTCTATTTCTATAGAATGAATGCTGGAGATTTTAAAGCATCTGGCAGAATGGTTCTTATTCGCTAAATTCTGAATGAAAACCACGATAATAAAAAGCCCGCCGAAAGGTGGGCTTTTTTTTACACCAATATTTAAATTTATTTTCACGTGTGGAGAAAATAAAAGAAATAAATTATATTAAAATTGATGTTAGAATGTGTTCTTTATTGTTCTACTAAATTAAGGGGGGTGTCGAGCGTTGCACATAAATGGGCAACGAAGCGGCAGGCCGGAGGAAAATAATGGTTTGTAAGCCAATTTATTCCGGCCTCCGGCCTGACGCTAATTCTATGGGTCTTTGGAAAACGAGCTTTCCAAAGACCCATAGAATATCGACGCCTCCCCGGATGTATCTAGATAATCTAATTAAGAAAAAGGCGGCTGAGTAGCCGCCTTTAAAGAAAGTAGATATTAATAGATCAATTTAGAAATGATCGTAATCCTCGACTTCTTGATAAGCCGCTTGGAAATAAATACCTCTGTCTGGATAGGCTCCACCGACAAAATTCACAAAATAAAACTTTGTGTAGTGGCTACCAATTTTAATTGCAAATGTAGTTCCAGGTTGTGTAAGGGTCTGAGATCTTGCCGTGCCAATAGTTCCAGAAGATCCGAAAGACGAAAGACCGGCGGTGGCTATACCAAGGCGTTTGACAGAAGCCTCCCTAGTAGCCCATTCAGTCCCGAAAAGGGAGGGAGATTTAAGCGTAAGATAATTAGAATCGTCAACACCGAGGTAGAGATCGATAAATGTTAAATAGGCAAGGTTCATAGGATAAACGACCTGAGCATCGAAATCGACGGAGGAGAAAGCGCTATCGCCTCCGGTGGATTCCCAAAGTGTGTCAGAAAACCAAATGGTTGGTGAAGTATCTACAGTATTTGAATTAGAAGATAGCGTCGTATCATCGCCTTCGATCTTGATAGAACGGGCAGTAAAATAGTGTTTGCTTACACTACTCAAACCGGAAATAACGATTTCTGTGTTGTTGACGATAATACCCATATAGTGCGTTTCCATCTCTTCAGATGTAAGACCTGAAAAATCGGCATTAACACGATGGTAAATTTTGTATCCTGTGAATCCGGTTTCACCTTCATCGGGCGAAGGATTCCAGGTGAGCTTAACTGAATCTTGATAGGTAACATAAACCATACCAGTAGGCGGATCGAAAACCTCTGGTTCAGGCTCCGGGTCGGTGGATTTTTCACATCCAAATACAACAAGCATAATTATCGCACAAAACGATAATAGAAATAAAGTTTTTCTCATATGTCCTCCTTAAAGTTTTTATAAATATAGTAAAATTAATTATTAATCGCAAACGAAAACAAAAAAAGAGACCGAACAAGTTCAGTCTCTTTTAAAAAGGGTAAATGCTCGATTAATCGAGAAGCCTCCACTTAGCAATAGTTTGGATTGTCCAACTGAAAGTGATTTTATGAGCTGTCATGTCCCAATCCGTGATCTCCATTTTTCCATAGTAGCCATAAGCCATTTGCTTTTTGATATAAACACAATAGCTATAATTTGCACCAATGTCCTCGAAATTGTTATAAGACACGTCGTCAATATAAGGCGCAGTCGAAATGCTCGAATATGTAGTTGGAGAAGTGTAGATACCAGTAACATTGACGAAATCTCCACCATACCCGCTACAACTATTGATTGTTTCGTCATTATCATACCAGATATCAATCTCACCGGCATTAGCGGTTGTGAAGTTTTTGTTAGCACCGCTGCCATTAGAAAGATCCCAGCCATAAGCGGAAGGTTGACCCGAAACATCAAAACGATATATCTCAGCACCGGTGGACATGTGAACATAATCCTCAGTGTCGAAGGTCAAAGGATCGGATTCATCGTCGTCCATGTAAGCCACGATCTCGTAGGTTCCGAGTGTTGGACTTGAATGGGTGAAAGATGTGCCCATGCCTTCCCAAAGGGGTTCAGTTGCACCAGCAAAATAAACCCTGTAACCGTCGATGTCACTCGTTGAGCTGGGTGACCAGCTAATAATTAAATCTAGATGATTCGATGCGTCGCCAACAAGAGTAGCGGCATTAGGCGCATCGATAGCGTCTGTTGGCTCGTCACAATCAGAGCCCATCATAACTAATGCTAAGGGGATTGCGAGCAATAATAGAAATAGTTTCTTCATGCTGTGTCCTTTCATTGATTAATTAACCCGCGCAGCCTTTTTCTTTCCCGCAGCGCTCTTTTTCTTCTCGGGCTCGGCTTTCTTTGCTTCGGTTGTGGTTTCTTTTTCCTCTTCCTTCACTTCTTCTTTAACCTCTTCGCCCTCTTCCATCTCTTCGGCGGTTTCGCCAGCTTCGAACTCGGTTATTTTGGTCTCGAGTTCGGCAACTTTTCCTTTAAGCTCCATGTTTTCAGTTTGAAGCTCTTGTAATTTTTTCTCATAATCCGCATTTGGTTGCGTACAACCGGAAATAAAAATTGTTGCGGCTAACGCGATAATCAAGATTACCAATCCCTTTTTCATGTGACCCTCCTAAGGTTGTTGTTTTCGAAAAGGATTCATTATTGCAAAAATAATACAAATTGACTTATTTGTCAAATGCTTTATTTTACCACGATCTTACCGTCGTGCATTATCTCTTTAGTATCAAAAAAGACTGTCGGACAAAGCAGTATTCCATCGAGATGCGAGGCCACACGGATACTCCCGCCCATGGAACGGTTGTCTCCCATTGCGATATGGACTGTGCCAAGAACCTTTTCATCTTCGAGGACACTACCGATAAGTTTGGCTTTGTAATTGGTTCCAATTCCGAGCTCGGCAATATTATAGGCCTCTTTGCCGTATGGTTTCATTATGGATTTTAAATATTCTGCGGATTTTCCTCCGGATATCTCTATCGCATAACCGTCTTTAACCTGAATTGTTATATAATTTTCCGGGGTTAAAATTCCAGTATCGGCTATGGCTCCATCAATAACAAAAACGCCATTTGCCGTGCCTTCGATTGGTGCAGTATATGCCTCTCCCGCAGGAAGATTTGTGAAACCTCCGGGATTATGGACGAGGCCGGTGTCTGCGATACCAGCTCTACCCTCTAAAGAGAAAGTTAAATCGGTGCCTGCAGGAGTTGTTATCCGGACATTTTTCGCCGGAGTCATAAGCTCTGCGAGTTTGATAGATAAATCAGAGATTCTTTGGTAGTCGGCATTCATGGCTCGTTCCATGGTCTCTTGCATGATATTAGGCAAAGTTGCACATCTTGCCCCGGCCTTGCATGCATTGCGACGCGCTTCTGTGTGGCTCATGCTCCTATACGTAGGAATAATAAGGACATCATAATGCTTCATCATCTCGGCAACTTCGGGCGGAGGTTCCTCTCCGTGGCTTTTTCGAGGTTGTATAACAACCATTGTAGAATCAGCTATTTCGCTTGCTGCTTCGAGAAAAACCTCACCGATCTCTAAAAGCTTTGTATCGGTTATCACCAGCACCCGTTCGTTGCTCTGTATTGTCAGACATTCCCTGACTGCAACCTCGGCGGAGGTCTTTAGTGTATTATCCATTTTAATCCTTCTAAAATTTATTTTGTGTTTAAGATTAAAGGCGGTGACCCTTCGAGATTATCAGGTATCATTATTATTGTATTGTTCGGTGAGTTCACCAATTGCTTAAGCATCTCGATGCGATACCACTGTAAATAACTAGTTGTAAGCCCTTGTGCGATGATATGGTTAGCCTCGCGGATACCCTCGGCCTCGATTATCTTGCGCTCTTTCTCAAGATGCTCTTTCTGAAGGACGAATTCCATCTTCTTGGCATCTTGTTCGGCGGCGAGTTTGGCGTCGATAGCGTCGCTGATTTTTTGTGGGAGAATTATATTCCGAAGGAGTATCCGCTCGATAGAAACACCCTTGTTCGAACTTAATTCCTCAGCTCGGCTTTGGATACTGGCCACAACTGAATCTCGCTTTGTCGAATAAATATCTTCGGCAGTAAATTTAACGACAATATCGCGAATTGCAGTTCTCAGCGTAGGGCGTATTATCTTCTGGTCATAGTCCGCACCGATTGTGTTATATATCGTTGGAGCTTGGCTTGGCTCGATCCGGAACCACGCCGTCAAATCGAGTCGAACTGTTAAACCCTCCGAAGTTAATGCGTCGATAGCGTCGTCACCCTGACGGATACCCTCTCCATGAGCTATGGACATAGTGTATTCGCGCAGGCGGGTTTCCATTTTTATTGTATTCGCAAGCGGATTCACTAAGTGTAATCCCGGTTGTAAAGGCTCGGGCCTGACCTTACCGAAAAGGACTACTATCGAAACATGGCCAGCAGGCACCACGGTTATCGCAGCGATAAGAAAAATCGCTATAATAACGATAAGTATAGATAGTAAGGCTAATCTGAGACTTACTTTTTTTTGGTCCATCTTCCCCTCCTTAAAATAAAAGCGACATAAACGCGCAGTGAGATACTACGAGTTGTTGATTATCCAAAAAAATATAATATTTTTTTTATGAAAAGTCCAACGGATTTCTTGCTTTTGCTTCATTCCTATTTATTATCTCGAAACTCGTTTCTATAGGGGCTGCTTTGGAGATCATAGCGGATACAGAGCAATATTTATTCTGTGAAAGCTGTATTGCCCTTTCGACAGCATCCGGTGGGACATTATCGCCAATAATGGTATAATGGACGTTTATTTTGGTTGCCACCTTAGGATGGTCTTCGGCTCTTTCAGCTTCGACCTTGATCCAGATATCGTCAAAAGCTATTCTCTTTTTGCGCAACACATGAACCACATCATAGCCCGTGCATCCAGCAAGAGAAGCAAAGAGGGTTTCAAAGGGAAATATTGCACCGGGATTTTTGCCAGCATCCATTAGAACCCAGTGTCCGGATTTGGAGCGCGCCATAAAACCCGATTCTCCAGCCTTACGAGCGAACAAAGTAAGTTTGTCAGCCATAATTATGTATCCTTGGAGTTGTTCGAGGGTTGGGCGATTTTGACTTGAAGAAGTGGTTTGATATATTTTTCCAGTTGATCCTTTGAGTGGTAACCGATAAGTTTTTCTTTAATACAACCGTTGCGGTCAATAATAAAGGTAGTTGGGATCGATGCAACATTACCGTATGCTGTCACAATATGCTGATCACCGAAAACAATTGGATAATTAATACCTGTTTTTTTAGCATATCCTGGAACGGTCGAGTGGTTCCTGTCGAGTGATACACCCAAAATAACAAGACCTTCAGATTTGTATTTGTTTTGTAGTTCAATGAATCCCGGGATTTCCATTCTACAAGGACCACACCATACAGCCCAAAAATCCAAGATTACGACTTTCCCTGCATAGTCTGAAAGGGATATTTTATTGCCCTCTAAATCGACAAGGGTGAAATTTGGGGCCGGATTGTCGCATGCCACCCTTTTTATTTCTTTAGCTTCTTCTATTTTGGGAGCAGAGGGGAGTTCAGTATCAGCCTCAGGAGTTTCATTATCTTGCGTGACTGTCATTGGTTCTTCATTCACATCGACTTTGACTTCTGAGACCTCTTTCGGTATTTTTTGCTCAGCTTCTTTGGTGCAACCAACAATAAATATCGATATAAGGAGTACTGTAAATAGTGAGATTTTAATTTTCGACATTATTATTCACCAAGTAGCTTAACGGTTTTTTCTTTCAAAGCCTCGAATGGAACGGCACCCAGAACTGACTCGATAATCTTGCCATCTTTAAACCACATAACAGTGGGTATGCTCATGACTCTGAATTTAGCAGCTGTCACTCGATTTTCATCCACATTAAGCTTATAGATTTTCATTTTATCTGCCATCTCTTCGGAAAGTTTTTCAATTTCCGGACCCAATATACGACATGGTCCGCACCACGGTGCCCAAAAATCTACCAGCACAAGGCCATTGTGATTAGTAACTTTTTCTTCAAAATCAGCATCGGTAATATGCTCTGCCACGTTTCCTCCCTTGAATTATTTTTCTTACTTCGAGGAATATAAGTCCGATGTTTCTAAAGTCAAGCTAAAATATAACTAATAATTTATATATATAGATATTTGAATATTATTATGATATTTGCCTTCAGTAAAGCTTAGAAGGCTAATAAAAAGGTATTTTTTTACCAGCCGTTGAAGGTAATCGCTATAGATTTTGTTGCGAGAAAACAGA
>JAGLDC010000020.1 GCA_023145965.1 bacterium
ATCTTAGGCGCTATTTGTTTTTGCAAAATGTAAAAAAGCCTTTCTTTTGACTGATATAATTTAAATAAAAGCAGTTGCTTTATGGCTCGATAAGATTTATTTAATATTTAGGTTGATAGTCGTTTTTCTTATAGAAGGAGTGTTTAAATGAATGATACTATATCCAGAATACTCGATTGGTATAAAAGCGATAACCCCGGTGTTCGCTCGAAACTTTATAGATTACTTAATCATGGAAGACTTGCCGGGACAGGCAAGCTGGTTATCTTGCCGGTAGATCAGGGCTTTGAACACGGTCCTGCTAGGAGCTTCTCGCCGAATCCCGCAGGTTATGATCCGTTTTATCATCCACAACTCGCGATAGATGCAGGTTTAAGTGCGTATGCTGCTCCATTGGGATTTATTGAGGCTGCCTCAGCCGAATTTGCTGGCCAAATACCTTTGATACTCAAGCTTAACAATCACGATTCACTGATGTCCGAGACTAATCCCATAGGAGCACAAACGGCCTCTGTCGAGGATGCGCTTCGTCTCGGTTGCGATGCAGTTGGTTATTCCATATATCCGGGAACCGAATTTCGCGTCGATTTATATGAACAGCTCAGGGAGATAACACTCGAAGCCAAAGAGGCTGGGCTTCTAGTGGTTGTGTGGTCCTATCCCCGCGGGGGAGACCTTGCTAAGAAAGACGAGACTGCGCTTGATGTCGTGGCTTATGCCGCTCAGATTGCCGCGCAACTCGGTGCGCATATTATTAAGGTAAAGGTGCCTTCAGACAGGATTGCACAGGAGGCGGCGCTTAAAGCCTATGATAAATATCAAATACCTAAGGCGACTATCGCCGAGCGGATAAAGCATGTTGTTCAAAGCGCCTTCGATGGCCGTCGCATTATAATTTTTTCCGGTGGCGCCAAAAACGACGACGACGCATCGCTTTTCGAGGTTATTCGCGGTGTGCGTGATGGTGGAGGTTTTGGTTCAATTATCGGTCGCAATACTTTCCAACGACCTAGGGATAAAGCGTTGGCAATGCTCGATGAAATAATTCACATTTATGGAGGTAAATAAAGTGCCTTTCCACGAAATCGATGATAGATGTGTTAATACTATTCGCTTTCTTTCAGTCGATGCGATCCAACGAGCCAAATCTGGCCATCCCGGTCTCCCTTTGGGGGCCGCGTCAATGGCCTATGTTCTTTGGAGCAGGCATTTAAAATTTGATCCTACTAAACCCGATTGGTCTGACCATGATAGGTTTGTCCTTTCAGCCGGTCATGGTTCGGCATTACTTTATTCTCTGCTTCATTTAAATGGCTATAAAGTCACTTTGGATGATCTTAAGAATTTTCGTCAATGGGGGAGTCTTACACCTGGGCATCCGGAGAATTTTCTCACTCCCGGAGTAGAAGCCACGACCGGCCCGCTCGGGCAAGGTTTTGCGAATGCAGTAGGAATGGCTATAGCCGAGGCTCATCTGTCCGCTGAGTTCAATGTTTCTGGAGTCTCGAAAATAATCGACCATAGAACCTATACAATTTGTGGCGATGGCGATCTTATGGAGGGGATAACCTACGAAGCTGCGGCATTGGCCGGCCACCTTAGACTTTGGAAATTAATAACCCTTTTCGATGACAATCGTATTTCTCTTGCTGGTTCTACCACACTCAGCACTTCGGAGAATATAGCCAAACGATTCGAGTCTATCGGGTGGCAGGTTCTGCAGGTAATGGATGGTAACGACCTCGACGAGATAGATTCAGCCATTGAGAGTGCAAAGGCTGAACTGGATCGGCCCTCGTTTATCATGGTTAAGACTACTATTGGCTATGGTGCACCGACCAAGGCTGGAAGTTCATCCTCGCACGGTTCGCCGTTGGGGGAAGAGGAACTCGCCGGAGCTAAACGCGCCCTTGGATGGCCTATTGAACCATCTTTTTTTGTCCCTGATGATGTTCGTCAACACTTTGCCAAGCTAATCGAGGTCTCATCAGAGAACGCCAATAGATGGGGGAAAATCTTCGATGAATATTCCATAACAAGACCTGAACTTTCGGCGCAATTTAAGCGTCGATTTGCAGGTGAAGTTCCTGAGGGTTGGGAAAAATCACTACCATCTTTTTCGCCGAGTGATAAACCTATTGCAACCCGCAGAGCTAGCGAGTTTGTAATGCAATCGATAGCTGAGGTTGTTCCTGAGCTTATTGGAGGGTGTGCCGACCTTAATCCATCGACTTTTGCGTGGCTTAAAGATAAGGGTGATTTTCAAAGTCCATCGAATAACAGTGAGGGTTTGGAAGGTAAAGTGGGTGTGGTATGGGATTACACCGGCAGAAATATCCACTTTGGTGTTCGTGAACATGCTATGGGTGCTCTTGCTGTGGGGATGGCCTTACACGGGGGACTAAGGCCTTTCACGGGAACATTTTTTGTGTTCTCAGATTATATGCGCCCACCAATCCGGCTTGCGGCTTTGTCAAAAATTCCCGTTGTATTTATCTTCAGTCACGACAGTATCGGCGTGGGTGAGGATGGTCCTACGCACCAACCTATTGAGCATCTCGCATGTCTTCGTGCGGTGCCGAGGCTGGCGACTATACGCCCGGCAGATGCCAACGAGGTTGTGGAGGCATGGAGAATAGCGCTGGAGAGAAAACTCCCCACAACGCTCGTTTTCAGCCGCCAAAACCTGCCAATCTTCGATAGAAATAAATTTGGTTCGGCATCCGGTCTCAGGCGAGGCGCTTATGTGCTGTGGGATTCTTCTTCTAGCCCTGAATTAATAATAATTGCAACAGGCTCCGAGGTTTGCATTGCTCTCGAAGCCGGAGAAAAGCTCGCGCAAGAGGGAAAAAGTATTCGTGTTGTCTCGATGCCTTCGTGGGAGCTTTTTGAGGCTCAATCCGAGGCTTATAAAAATGGAGTTCTGCCACCGAATGTCAACAAACGCATTGCGGTCGAGGCTGGTATCCGTCAGGGGTGGGACAGGTTTATCGGCCAAAAAGGCGAGTTTATTGGTATGTCGGGTTTTGGTGCAAGCGCACCGGGGAATGTTCTTTATCGCAAATTCGGTATCACTGTTGAAAATGTCGTTGATATGGCCCAAAAAATGTTAGGAAAAGCAAATGAGTAAACTTCATGAACTTCTCGAATTCGGCCAGTCGGTTTGGCTCGATTTTATTGAAAGAAATCTCATCGAATCCGGCGAACTGAAAGATTATGTTGAGCTTGGTGTTTGTGGTGTAACATCGAATCCCTCTATTTTCAAGACGGCGATAGCCAACGGCACGGCCTATGATAGCAAGATAAATGAACTCGTTACTGGAGGCCATGACGCTGAAGAAATCTTCGAAGCACTTGCGCTAGAGGATATTGCAAATGCTGCTGACATACTTCGCCCAATCTATGATGAAACCGACGGTCGAGATGGCTTTGTTAGTCTCGAAGTCGATCCTCGACTTGCTAACGACTCGGTAACGACGATAACCGAGGCTAGGCGCCTGTTTTCCGTTCTTGCTAGACCTAATATAATGATAAAGGTGCCTGCTACCCGCGCAGGATATACAGCTATCGAGCAGCTAATTTCCGAGGGAATAAATACTAACGCGACGCTTATTTTCTCCATCGAACAATACACTAAAGTTGCCCAAGCATATATTTTTGGTATAGACCGGCTAATCGAGCGCGGTGGAAACCCATCCAAAGTGGCTTCTGTAGCATCATTTTTTGTTAGCCGCCTTGATGGGAAGATGGACCCTCTTTTAGAAAAAGCTGGTGCGCTCGAACTTCAGGGACGTATAGCTGTTTCCTATTCCAAAACAGTGTATGCGAAATATAAAAATCTTTTTTCGAGCGCTAAGTGGCAGGAATTGTCAACTTCCGGTGCGCGGCCTCAAAGGCTTTTATGGGCTAGCACTGGCACGAAAAATCCAAAATTCTCCGATGTTTTATATGTCGAGAATCTGATAGGCTCCGGCACAGTTAACACCATCCCTCCGAAAACACTTGTGGCTGTTCTCGACCACCTCGAAGTTGGCGAGCATGTTAATGAGGGTCTCGATGAAGCTGGTCAAATACTGGAGAAGCTTCCTGGATTGGGTGTAAACATCGAACAGGTTAATAACGAGCTTTTGGCAGAGGGTGTCGATAAATTCACCCTTGCCTTCACAGAGCTTATTGAAAGTATCGGGAATAAAGCGAAGGAATAAAAGGCTCGACAATCGACGAAATTTCTCGCACCTAGATATTTGTTGATATATAGCGGTATATGCCCTCGCCGCAGATTTGCACAATGTTGCCGCGTATGGAATTATATTCGTAGCGCCAATTTCCACTGCGTGAGAAAATACTTGTCGTCGTGGTGGCTATCGACAGTGAGAGTGAATAAGACGATTAATTTAATTGCTCTCGAATTCCGCATGTGCTTTGTCGGGTTATTTTTTTGGTAACATTTTGCACCGATGGCCTTCGTTTTTTTACCCTTTATATATCTCGACGCGGTTTCGACCGTGTTCTTTAGCCAGATACATCGCTTCGTCGGCTTTTTTCAAAAGCGGTTTGATCTTCTCGCCATTTTCTGGGTAAATGGCTATCCCGATACTTACAGATGTATTCACAAGATGTCCTTCGATCTTCATCGATTCAGCGAT